>DASXLG010000200.1 GCA_036496425.1 Terriglobia bacterium
CCTCGATTGGGGGATTGTGTTCGACAAAAACAACACCGACTCCAAAGAGGACCAGGTGAAGTTGATCGATGAAGGACTGGGCAGTCTCGATAAGGCGCTCTCGCTGAAACCCGATTATGAAGATGCGATGACTTTCAAAAATCTTCTGTTTCGGCAGAAAGCGGATCGCAGCGATAACGAAGACGATAAGAAAAAGCTCACCGCCATGGCAGACGAGTGGTTCAACAAAGCCCTCGACACCCGCAAGAAAAACGCGGAAAAGAAACAGGCCGTCGGCGGTAACTAGTCCGGTTTCAGTTCATTCAAGGGGAACGGGTTTTCGCGCCCGTTCCCTTTTTTTCATATAATCAACCTACATGATTCGTCTCGAGGAGATCCTCGATAAGGTCGAGAAATACCACTCTGGTGACAATCTCGATCTCATTCGACGGGCGTACATTTTTTCCGCCAAGGAGCACAAAGGACAGGTCCGCGCTTCCGGCGAGCCCTACCTTACCCATCCTCTCGAGGTCGCCAACTTATTGGCGGAAATGAAGATGGATGCCGTCACTGTCAGCGTCGGCCTCCTCCACGACGTCGTCGAAGACACGCTGACGACCCTGGAAAAAATCGAGGAACTGTTCGGCGCGGACGTGGCCCACATCGTCGACGGCGTCACAAAAATCAGCCAGATTCCATTTACCTCGAAGGAGGAAAAACAGGCGGAGAATTTCCGGAAAATGCTGTTGGCCATGACCGACGACATCCGGGTCATCATGGTTAAATTTGCCGACCGGTTGCACAACATGCGCACGCTGGCCTATCTCACGGCCGACCGACGCGAGGCCATAGCGCGCGAGACGATGGATATATATGCGCCTCTCGCCAACCGTCTGGGAATGGGCAAAATCCGGGGCGAACTGGAGGACCTGTCGTTCAGCTATCTCGATCCGAAGGGATATCAGGAACTGAAAGATGTGGTCGAACGGAATCGCCGGAAGCACGAGGCTTTCCTCGCGGAAGTCACGCAGACCGTTGAGGCGAAAATGAAGGAGCACGGCATACCGTGCGTCACGGAATCGCGCACCAAGCGTCTCTACTCGATCTATCTCAAACTGAAAAAACAGCGCATTGCCATCGATCAGGTATACGACCTGCTTGCTCTGCGCATCATCACCGACACCGTCCAGAACTGCTACGCCGCGCTCGGTGTCATCCACAACACGTGGCGGCCGGTCCCGGGCCGAATCAAGGATTTCATTGCCATGCCCCGCCCCAACATGTATCAGTCTCTGCATACTTCCGTGATCGCGGGCGGGCAGCCGTGCGAAGTGCAGATCCGCACGGCCGAAATGCATCGAATTGCGGAGGAAGGCATCGCGGCGCACTGGAAATATAAAGACGGCAAGCTGGTCGCCGATGACCGCGAAGATCAGCGCGTTTCGTGGCTCCGGCATCTGGTCGAGTGGCAGCAGGAAATGAAGGATCCTGCCGATTTTCTCAGTACCCTCAAAATTGATCTATATCCCGAAGAAGTCTATACGTTCACACCGAAGGGCAAAGTTGTTTCGCTCCCGCGCGACGCCACGCCGGTTGATTTTGCATACGCCATTCATACTGAAGTCGGGCACAGTTGCGTCGGCTCGAAGATCAACGGGCGCATGACTCCGCTTCGCACCAAACTGCGTAACGGCGATATTGTGGAAATCGTCACTCAGCCCGGCCATAAGCCCAGCCGCGACTGGCTCTCCTTCGTCAAGACATCGCGGGCACGCAACAAGATCCGCCACTGGCTTACGGAGCAGGAAAGTGAGAAAGCCATCGAACTGGGCCGCAAGATGCTCGAAAAAGAAGCGCGTAAATACAAACAGAGCGCCAAAGAGCTGATCGAAAGCGACCGCATGGAGGCGATGCTTTCCGATTATGGAACCAATAAGGTCGAGGATCTGCTGTCCGCCATCGGTTACGGAAAAGTGTCCGCCAAGCAGATCATCGGCCGGCTCGCGCCCGACGGACTGAAAGAAGGGGTTGCCGAGGAAGAATCAAAGCTGACTTCTGTTGTGAAGCGCGTGCTCGGCATCGGGAGCGATGCCAAGCTTCAGGTCAAAGGGTTCGACGATCTTCTCGTCTACCGGGCCAAGTGCTGCAATCCGATTCGCGGCGAGGAAGTGATCGGCTATATCACGCGCGGGAAGGGTGTGGCCGTCCATTCCAAGAAGTGTCCGAACGTACAGAACCTGATGTACGACTCCGACCGGAAAATCGAAGTCGAGTGGGCGAGCACTCCGCCTTCTGCCGAAGCCTACGCCGTTCCCCTGACGATTTTGACTGAAGACCGGCCGGGCATGCTGGCCTCGATCGCCGCCGCGATCTCCGAAGTGAAGTCTAATATTTTGAATGTCGAGGCGAGAACCGCAGATGAACGGGGAACGATCGACATCACCGTCGAAATTCCGGACATGAAACACCTGGAACGCGTCATTGCTTCGGTAAAGAAAATCGACGGAGTTTATGACGTCAACCGCTCGACTCGAACCGTCAATACTGCACGCTAACGAACATGAACAATAAATCCGTGGTGTCCACGCTCAGCGCTCCAACCGCAATCGGGCCATATTCACAAGCGATTCGCGCGGGTAACTTTCTCTTCGTCTCCGGCCAGATTCCTATCGATCCGTCGACCGGCAAGGTCATCGAAGCCGCGTCGATTCAGGCTCAAACACGGCGCGTCCTCGATAATCTGCTGTCGATTGTCCAGGCCGCCGGAGGCTCGGCGGAGAACGTTGTCCGGACGACGGTCTTTCTGCGAAACATGAACGATTTCGGTGAAATGAACGCCGTCTACGCGGAGTACTTTCAGTCGGCCTGGCCGTCGCGCTCGACTGTCGAGGTGGCGCGGCTTCCCCGCGACGTGAGTGTCGAAATCGACTGTATCGCTTTTATTTAATTCGGATACGGTGACGGACGTCGAGGCCCAGATTTCCCAGTTCGTCGCGGGACGCGACGATGGATGTATTGCGGCTGACGAAATACTCGATCGTAACCACCTGCTCGCGGTTCGATGACAGGTCCTGGGAGTAGGTAATCGACAAATCTCTTGTGACCTGCTGCGACAGAGTGATGCGTGTGCCCGGTCCGCCGCTCTCCGCTCCGACCTGAAAGGGTTCAATCCGTACATGCGAGCCGTTGAGCAAGCCCAGACGGTTCCCCACGCGCTGTTGAAGGAGGTCAAAAAGAATGGATGCTGCTCCGCTCTGGAAGACCTGTTCGCTGTTTGGCACCGTTTGACCCGCCAGGCTGCGGCTCGCCATCTGCGTCGCAATTTCCTCCCGAGTCTGGCCGCCGGCAATCAGACTTACGATCTCCAGTTCCGGTAATGCAGGCTCCGATCGCAGAGCCAGCTTGGGTTTATCACCAGTTCCGGTAATGGAGAGAATCACTCGATACTCGCGAATTTGAGACTCGGCTTCAATGTCGATCACCGGCCGGATCCGCAGTGGATCGACGAAGTCGATATTGCCCCGCGTCACCGAGTATCGATTCCCCTGGAATGTGAGCGTACCGCCGCTTGCCTCGATATGACCGGTGATCGAGGGCTGACTAACCGTTCCTTTCAAGTCGATATCCACACGAGCTTCAACATTGGCAAGCTGGTTCTGAATTGTGATGTTCTTGCCGCCTTCGATATGAAGCGACAGCCGCATATTCGAGAGCGGGGTCGCATTGGTCTTGAGGGTGGTTTCGTTAAATAACGCGAGGAAGTCCTCAAAGTCGCTGCGATAGGCGAGATTCTGGATCTGGAGGCTTCCGTCCAGCTGCGGTGCTGCAAGTGTTCCACGGAGGTTGAGCTTGCCGTCCACCACGGAACGCAACCCGGCGGGATGGCCCCGAAGCCGCACACCTTCGGCATCAATCAGTATGTTGAGGTTCTGGACCGTCCCAGCCTGCAGGAGCGCAGTCCCCTGAGCGCGCAAAGTGCCGGAGCCGATCTGGCCTACGAAATCGCTGACTGTAATCCGATCGCGATCGAAATTCACTTTGCCGTCCAGATCCGCAATTGCCGCAAATACGCCCGCGCGGCTGAGCGACGCGTGATTGAACATTGCCGAGCCCTGTACATCCGGCGCCTGAATGGTGCCCCCAAGCGTGACTGCAACATTGACTGTGCCGCCCGAGGTGTATTCCGGATACTCTGCTCCAATCAACCCAAGATCGACCTGGCCTTTCACGCTCAGGTTGAGGGGGGCACGTCCTGTCAATCCAACGGTTCCGGCAACGTTGACCAGCGTGGATTGTCCCGACAATGCAACGTCGCTCAGAGCCAGCCGGGTCGAGTCGAAGTCGAAAGTGAACGCCTTCGACGAGCGGAGGTCGATTCCTTCGATGCGAACGTCGGCCGTTTCGATCTTTCCGTCGCCGCGGAGCCGGGTCAGGTCGGTCAGTGTCCCGGACAAGCTCGCGTTGCCTGTTGCGGTCAGAGTTCCCCGCTGGAATTTGGCGATTCGCGCAAAAGGATATTGGGTGAAGCTGGCTTGTGCGGTGAACGGATAGCCCGAAACCGCCGTATTGATTTGCGCCTTCAGGTTGACATCCCTTGAGGCCGTCAAAGCGGCGGTGAGCGCAGGCCCCGCCGATGAAAAGTCGGCTCTGGAATCCGGAAATATCTCACCAAACACGGACAGATTCTGAAACGATGCCGTTCCCCTGATGTTCGGCGCGCTTGCCGTCCCGTCGCCTTGAAGATCTGCCTGGCTCACAATTCCCTGCACGGATTCAGGCAATCCATGGCGGTGAAGCAATTGAAGATCGATCGCCGCGGCCCGCAGGTTGAATTTCAAAGCGGTCGTCATCCGGTTGAACGAGACATTCCCGCTGAGGGTCGATCCATTCCGCTGGATTGTAAGTTGATCGAGCTCGATCACGGGCTCGAAATACCGGAGATGGGCTCGAGTATTTCCAACCGTCTCATTGCCGACGCCGAAATTGTCGGCCCGAGCATCTCCCTCGAGCCGGACAACCGGGGAGAGGGAAGTGATTCTCAAGTCCGCAGAGAACACGCCTGAGATATCGCGGTCCACGAATGGCCGAAGATCAGCGGCTGCAATATGGTTTGACTGAACGCGAAGGTCCAGGGGGGATCCGCTCAACGCGGCGCTGCCATTGATATTCAATACAGATTCGCCCTGGTTGACGCGAACGTCAGCCAGATCGGCGTTCTCGCCGGCCGTGTCCAGCCTGACGTTTCCTGCTCCGGACTGGATGGTCCACTGCCGGTACTTGTGGTTTTGAAGTGTAAATTGTCCGGAGAACACCGGCCTTTCGATTCGCCCTGTCAGGGTTCCTATGAACGAGCCGCTCCCGTTCGCGTCCGAATAGATGAAAGACAGGTCTTTCAAATCGCCCGAGGCGAGGTTCAGCTTCAAGTCTGAAGCGGATTCAGTGATGAGCCCGTCCGCCTGAACCGCCGTTGAATAGAGGCGCAGGCCTGCATTGCTGATCTGTTCTTCCTGAGGGCGCAGCCGGTAATCAAGGGCGCCGTCCAGCGGGAGCGCCACGATGTCCGGAATTGCCGGCGGATTAAAGCTTCGGAGATCGGCATGTCCAGTGAGGTCAAATCTATCGAACTTTCCTTCGAACCAGCCATTGAGCTTTCCGGTCGCATCCGAAAAGATCCGGTACTTCGGATCCCAGGGATAAGCGCGGACCAGATCCGCGGCATTTATGTCTCTGTAATTCAAATCGAGATTGATTCGCGTCGGACCTGGCAGATTTACGATCGAAATTTCCCCCGCGGTTGAACCGCCGAGCATCGCGCTTTTGAATTTCCGCAGAACCAGCCGCCGTTCCGGGAAGCCATACACGTATTCGGCTGTAAACTTTGTCGCATGCCAGCCATCGAAATCGATCGCATCCGATGCCAGATTTCCCTGGGTCTGATAGTAACCATTGCCGAATTGCATGTATCCGCGGGCATCGGCTCTTCCGGCAAAGGTTTCGTCCGTAAAAAAGTAGTTCAGAAAAGGAACCTGAAGATCGGCCGTGTACGCCAGTCTTCCCGAGACCTTATTGCTGATGACCTGATCGACGCGGCCCTGAAGCACGACTTTGCTTCTGCCCGATGTCACTAGAATTTTTTGCGCGATGATGTTCGCCCGCGTGTAATCGACATCCGCGGTCATGGTGTACGGAATCGCCGGATCCACGTTCGGGGTGCGGTCGAAGACGCCGTCGTATTGCAAGTGCGTCTGCAGGACCTCGCGCCGATCGAAGTAAATCAGGTCAGCCGTCAGGTTCTGCGCCGAAAAATCGATATTGTCGTGTTGCTCATTGACGATGGCCGAGCCTCCAACGATTTTGCAGCTTCGCACGGAAATGGAGAATTGAAAGCGTTGTCCATTGGATCGCGGGGCCGCGTCTTTCGGCGGTGCCGGTACGTTTGTCTGTCCATCCGGCTGCACCAGAAGATGAAACTCCGGTCGAGATATTGTCAGCTCCGACAGGTCGATGCGATGTTCGAGGAGCGTTCGCAGATTCACCCCGACTTCGATCCGGCGAATGAATGCTAACGGCGCCTCTTCGGCTGGTTCGAGGCCGCGTAGCGTCAGGTCGTCGAGCACGAAACGCTCGGACAAAAAGCTCCAGTGAAAATCCCCAAGACTGACGTTCGCGCCGGACTTCCGCGCGATTTGTTCGACAATGTACTGCCGAACCCGGGAGTGGAAAGCATTCGATCCGAGGTACGAAGCGATCGTTCCGATTACAGCCAGAAATGCAATGAGTGTGCCGGCAAGCGCCAGTAAAATCCGGCGCCTACTGAAAAATCTCAATGTTGCTCCTTGCGCGAATCGCTTCGAGCCACCCGTCGACATCGTGATTGATCTGTTCCTGAACCACGTTGTTTCTAATGGCGTCCGTTATCGAAGCGAGCGGCGGGATCGGATCCAGGCCGCGGTTCTTCGCTTCAGGCACGAAGACTTCATCGTAATACTTCTGAAGATCCTGATCGCTGGGCCGGATGAACTGGCGGAAACGCAAATCGAAGTATTTTTGCATCCGGAGCCGGCGGCCGATGGCCGCGCGGATCGCTGGGGATGGCACACCTTCCTGCGGAGGCGACTTCTGGAGTTCGCGGTCGATTTCCTCCGGACTGACATCGACGCCTGGAAAATCCGAACTTTGTTTTTCGATCAGGTAGTTGTCGATCATGTCACGGATAAGGGCCGTATCGTCGTTCTCCGGTTTATCGCCCAGCCGCGTGCGGATTTCGCGTTCCTGGCGGAGATCACTGAGGGTGATGACGTGACCTTCGACAACGGCCACCATCTTGTCGATGACTTCAGCGCGGGCCGCAGGCGGAGCCGGGCAGACCAGGAACAATACGCCCCACGCGATAGCGCACCACCCACGTGATTCGCGGCCGGACACTTTCCTAAAACGGGTTTCCCAGCGTGAAAAAAACATGAAGCCTGCTTGTGTTGATGCCGTTCACATCCGGATTCAAATTGATGCCGAAATCCAGCCTAACCGGTCCCAGGGGAGTTTGATATCGAAAGCCGTAGCCGACCGTGTGGCTGAAACTCGAAAGGCTGACGGCTGAGAGCTGCGGAAATACGTTTCCAGTATCGTAGAAGACGGCTCCCCTCACTCCCGAGATGGGAGAGATACGCAACGGGAAGCGGTATTCCAGGTTTCCCAGCGTCATCACATTTCCACCGAGCGGCTGTGCTTCGTCAAAGCCATATCCACGCAGAGTTGTCGATCCGCCCGCAAAATAGCGTTCGGTCGGAGGCAATCCCGTTTGTGTGGTGCTTTTAAAAGGATGGTTCCAGCCGAACCGCGTGGATGAAACCAATACGGAATTATTTCCAACCGGCACGTATGCGTCATATTCATTGTAGAGCGACGTGAAATTGATCTCTGAACCGAGCGCCCGGCCGGCTATCTGAAACGTAGTTGTGGTAAATGACCCCGACCTGGGATTGGCGGGATCGTTCCGGCGATCCTGAATGTACGACGTTCCAACCCGCGCGATTTGAATGATGCCCCGTTCGGCCGGGAGTGTCAGGGCGTGAATATTGACCCGGATGTCCTGCAGATCGACCGTTTGATAGCCCGCGGTCACCAGAAAATTCCGCTGAGGCGAGATTCGCTTCAGAGCCTGCACGGAAAAATCGATGCGGTTGGCCGTGAAATCCGGCTGTTCGGTGTGCTCGATGAAAGCCGACGCAAAACCGTCCATGTCGTGATTGAACAAGTGCGGTTCCTTGAATGTGACTTGCGCCAGGCGCTCGCGGCTGCTGAGACGTGTGCGGAGGCTGATCGTGCGGTTGAGACCGAGCAGATTGTCGTGGGAAATTTCGAATGTTCCTCGCGCGTGTTCGAATTCCTGGTAGCCCACCCCATAAGTGAGCAGGATCGGCTTGGCATCCTCCACCTGGATCAGGAGATTCCGGATTCCAGGGATTCCCTGGTCGAGCGTAACGATTTCGACTTTGCTGAATAGTCCCGTTGCGTACAGCCGTTGCTGCGCTTCCAGAACGGCGCCGGGATCATACGGCTTGTAAGATTGCAGGCCGCTGTTGCGCCGGACGATCTTCTCCTTGGTGAGAGTGTTGCCCATTACCAGAATCGCGCCCACCTGATACGTCCGTCCCTCGGTGATATTGAAGGATACGCTCACATCATTGCTCGACTCGACGCGTTCCACCGTCCGTTCCACGCTGACATCCGCGTACCCTTTTGAATAATAAAGTTGCGTTATGGTCGCGCGGGCCTGGTCGACCGTCCCGGACGTGTAGACGTCTCCAACCTTGAAGCCCAGCTTTTCAAGCAGTTGCTGGTCCGAAACGGCGGCATTGCCCATGATGGATACAGACGCGACGTGAAACTGTTTGCCCTCCTGAATCTGGATAGTGGCGTTGATCGTGTGCCCCTCGTCTGCCGTACTCGTGGTAACCACTGTTCCTTCGAAGCCGGCATTGGCGTACATCGCTTCGATCGTGTGTTTGTCGTCTTCGAGAATCTGCGTACTGAAGACGCCCGGTTTCAGAAACTGGCTGGCTCGCGTCTTGATATGGTTGTGAATATCGTCGGTTGTGAAGTAACGATTACCTTCGATCCGCAGGTTCGCCGTTTCATGTTTTGGGCCGGGATCGATCGTGTAATTCACCTGCACCGCATCTCCGAGCGGCGGTACAACCTGTACGGTTTCCGACGTCACGCTGGCGTCGAAGTAACCTCTTTGCCGCATGTACCCCGTTATAGCCTCGCCACCTTCATCGATAAGGTCCTTGGCGACCATACCTTCCTCGTAGATCGGCACCAGCTCCTTCAGGTTCTTGTTTGGAACCTTGTAGCCTCGCGTGTCCACTAGCGCAAATTCTCCGGGTTGCACCATGATGTCCAGAGCGACCGTATTTGTGGCGGCATTGTACTGGCGGTTCGCCGTGACTCGCGTGTTTAGAAAATCGAGATTCGTGAACTTGGTCCGAACCTGGGTAAGGGCTTTGTCCACCTTCGACGCCGAAAAATCGTTTCCGGGCTTGAGCCCGAAAATTTTGAGCAATTTGTCATGGGGATATGTGTCTTCGCCTCCCTGGACGCGGATCACACCGATCTTCGCTCTGGCGCCGGCCATTGCTTTCAGTGTGACGACCGCCAGCCTTCTCTGATCGTCAAAGCTGGGGGATGCGCTGACGGTAACCTGAAAATATCCTTCGTTCTTCAGCGTGTCCGTCGTGTCCTTGACAACCTTGTCCACCAACGATGTGCGGAACTTTTCGCCAATCGGCAGACGGACGTATGACGACAACGATTTCTCCAGAAGGTTGTCCGGCTCCAGTCGGAAGGTGCTGAAAAAGTAGTTCTGTTTGACCTGAAAGGTCAGCGCCGTACCGCTGCCGGCCGCAGCAGCGGCTTCGACTTCGACGTAGCTGTAATGCCCGGAGTCGTAGAGCGCCTGAATCGCGGCCCGAAGATTCTCGACGCTGAGAATGTCACCGCGATGAAGCGGGAGGGAATCCAGGTCGGTTTGAGAGTCGGCTCCCGACAGGCTGATGTTCGAAATACGGGTGCCGTAGTACTGCTGTTGCGCCAGCGCGAAGCATGGCAACAGCAGACCGACAATGAAACCTGGCACCTTCATTCAACCTGCGACGCTCCCGCACTTTTAGACGCGATTCGTTAGGAAGGTAGCAATCTCAGGAAAAGTTCAGGCTTTCGTGATTCGGCCGGATCGGATGCAGCTGGTGCAAACTCGCATACTCTTGTGGGTCTTTCCGTCGAGGACTCGGACCCGCTGAAGATTCGGATTCCACCGTCTCCTCGTCAGATTATGGGCGTGGCTTACCCGATTCCCATAAATCGGCCCTTTATTACAGATTTCGCAGCGCGCCATGAGGGCAATCTCCCTTATAAAATAGAGAAAAAAGTATACCACACGGTCCTGATGAGCCGGTGACTGTTGTGCTAGAATGGCCGTTATTTCTCACGGTATTGGAGTGTCCTGTAATGAAACCTTTGATTCTTTCGGCCCTTTTGGCCGGTCTGTTAGTGACCGCATCCTGCGGTTCCGATTCCTCCGCCTCCGCCAACGTCGTGGCGCGCGTGAACGGGAAGGATATATCGACCGCCGAGCTTGAAAAGCAGGTTCAGGTACAGCTGAATGGCGCCGAAAAACCCGGGTCCGCCGAAGAACAGGAAGACATGAAGCTTCAAGTTCTTAACCAGTTGATCAATAACCAGATCCTGCTGGAATTGGCGTCGGCCGCGAACCTGAATGCCACGGATGCCGAAGTCGATGTCAAATTCAACGAGTTGAAGAGCCAGGGCACCGAAGAGCAGTTCAAGGAAATGCTCAAAAATCAGAAGATGACCGTCGATGACGTTCGTAGTGAATTGCGGAAAAGCATCGCGATCGATAAGCTGGTCAATAAGGAGATCACGTCGAAAATCTCCGTAACTGACGCAGAAATAAAGGCTTTCTACGACAAAAACAAAGAAAGCTTTAACCTCCCGGAGAGCTACCACATTGCTCACATCCTGGTGACCCCGGTCGCCGATCCGGACCTTCACAACGCCAATAACGACGATGCCAAGTCGCCGGAAGAAGCCAAAGCCAAGGCTGCGCGGCTCCTCAAGGAAATTCAGGGCGGAAAAGATTTCGCCACAGTCGCCAGAGAGTCGTCCGAGGACCCGAGCTCCGGCCCGAACGGCGGCGACTTGAATTTCCAGCCCCTGCAGGCTATCGAAAACATCGATCCGAGGTTGGGCCCGGCTGTCCAGAAAATGAAGGTCGGTGAAACCTATCCCCAGGTCATCGAAACCCGTTTCGGTTTCCACATCCTGAAGCTTCTCGAAAAGGATGCCGGCGGCCAGAAGGATTTGGCCGATGCTCGCGTTCAGGCCAATGTACGTCAGCAGATCTTCAATCGCAAAGACCAGACCTTGAAGAATGCATTCTCCGAGGCTTCACGAAACAAGGCCACAGTCGTGAATTACCTCGCCCAACGCATTCTCGATAACGCCGGCAAGGCGCAGTAAGAAAATTAGCCACAAAAGGCACAAAAGGAAACAAAAAAGGGTCTGACCCCATCATGTTTCCTTTGTGCCTTTTGTGGCTAATTTTCCCTTTTTCTATTCGACGACGGCGAGCAGATCCCCGGCATTTACCGCCGCAGCTTCCTGAACGGCGACCCGCTTCACGATTCCGTCTTTCGGCGACTTGATCTCGTTCTGCATCTTCATCGCTTCCATCACGAGGACGCCCTGGTTCGCATGCACTTCATCGCCCGGTTGCAGCAGCATCTTCACAATCTTTCCCGGCATCGGAGCGCGTAACTCCACTTCGCCGTCATGGCTGTGATGTGTGGCCTTGCGCAGGGCGGCGCGGGCATCGACAATCTCGACGGCGTGATGCCGGCCGCCGACCGAAACCTCGTACCCTTCCCGTGCGGCCGTTACGGCCAGTTCGATCGAACGATTATTCCAACTGAACCAGTACACGCCTGGCTCCACATTCTTCGCTTCGAGAGTGTAGGTTCGTCCGGCAATCTGCGCTTGAATGTTTCGCGGATCGCTGAGATCGATCTCGACGTCCACAGGCTCGCCCGCAACGATGACACTGTATTTCATTGCTGCCTCAAGCCCCGCCTTCGGCCGTCGAGTTTCCACAAGCTCTCGGGCTGGCTTGCGGATTGCGACACCGGCGCAATCCGGGTGGAGTCGAAGATCAGGCCGGCAATCGCTGCGAGATCTTTCATCGCCTGCTCGTCGGCCGGCGGATCGCTGCGTTTCTCCCTCCATTTGCTGATAAACCCGATATCGAACTCGCCGTTAAGAAAATCCGGATCCTTGAGAATTTCGAGGAAGAACGACACGTTCGACTTGATTCCCTCGATATGGTATTCGCGCAACGCCCGCCGCATGCGATCAATCGCTTCGGTGCGCGTCGCTCCCCATGTGACGAGTTTCGAAATCATCGGGTCGTAATCGATCGGCACAGTCCAGCCTTCGTACACACCGCTGTCGTCGCGGACGCCAGGTCCGGAAGGAGTTCTCAACCTCACGATCTTGCCCGGGGCCGGATAGAAGTTATTCTCCGGGTCCTCCGCGTAGATCCTGCATTCGACGGCGGAACCGCGCAGCGTGACATCTTCCTGCCGGATAGGAAGCGTTTCACCGTTAGCGACCATGATCTGCAGCCGGACGAGATCGAGGCCCGTCACCATCTCCGTCACGGGATGCTCCACCTGCAGTCGGGTATTCATCTCCAGGAAGTAGAAGTTCCGTCGCCGGTCCACGAGGAATTCCACGGTGCCCGCATTGGTGTAGTTGGCGGCTTTGACCACCTTGAGCGCGGCTTCGCCCATTCGCTGCCGGAGGTCGGGGTCAATTATCGGCGAGGGGCACTCCTCGACCACTTTCTGGTGCCGCCGCTGGATCGTGCAGTCGCGTTCGCCCAGATAAACAGCGTTGCCATGCCGGTCGGCCAGGATCTGGATCTCGACGTGATGCGGCTGTTCGACAAATTTCTCGATATAGATGGTGTCGTCGCCGAATGCAGCAAGCGCTTCGGAGCGCGTTGTCCGCAGAGCGCTTCCAAGGTCGCTTTCGGCTTCCACCAGGCGCAGACCTTTTCCGCCGCCGCCTCCCGAAGCCTTCAACATGATCGGGTAGCCGACCGAGGACGCGATCTTTCGCGCTTCTTCATCGGATGCGATCGGATCGAGCGTGCCGGGAACGGATTCCACGCCGTATCTGGCGACGGCGCGGCGGGCTTCGATCTTCGAACCCATCAGCTCGATGGAATCTGAAGACGGGCCTATAAAGATAATCCCGGCGTCCTCGCAAGCTTTGGCGAAGGCCGCATTCTCGGCGAGAAAACCATAACCAGGGTGGATCGCTTCGGCTTTCGACTTCTTTGCAACGTCGATGATTTTTCCGATAACCAGATAGCTTTCGCGTGAAGGTGCCGGGCCGATGAAATAAGCCTCGTCCGCCATCCGAACGTGCAGCGCGCCGCGGTCCGCTTCGGAATAGACGGCGGCCGTGCCGATTCCCATGTCACCGCATGTGCGGATAATGCGGACGGCGATCTCGCCCCGGTTCGCAACCAGGATCTTCTTAATCATCATGAAATCGCGGGACGCCGCTCAAACCAGCGCGCGTTCTGCTCATAAGCGTGTGCCACACGTAATACCGTTTCCTCATCGCAGGTCTTGCCGATGATCTGCATCCCGATCGGAAGTCCATCCCTGGTGAATCCGCACGGTACGGAGATCGCCGGCACACCAGCCAGATTAAAGTATCGCGTGAAGCGGCCTAATGCGGCGATGGCTGTTTGATTCAGAGCGTCGATTCGCGGCGCCGGAATGGGGACGGTGGGCGTCACCATGACATCGCATTTCTCGAAGGCTTTCGCGCACTCGGACTGGATTTGTCTTCGCACCTCACAGGCTCGAACATAGTCCACCGATAACAGAGTTCGTCCGGATTCTAGCCGGGTTCGAACGTCGGCGCCATAGAGTTCGCCATGTTCCTCCAAGTGTCGTTCATGGTAGGCATACGCCTCCGGCGAAGCAATCTGCACCCAGGCACCGGAATGCGCCGGAACGGTGGCCAGACCCACATCGACGATTTTCGCACCGAGCCGTTCCATGGAGCCCAGCCCCTTGCGCACCGCCGTCGCCACATCCGGATCAAGTTGTTCGTAAAAATACGTGTGGGGAATTCCAATACGGATGTTCCGGATATCGCCGGTTAGGGAATCGATATATTTCGGAGACGGAATATTCTCTTCGGTGATCACTTGCAGCAGCAAAGCCGCATCCTCGACAGTCCTTGTCATTGGCCCGGCGTGATCCAGCGAACACGATAGAGGAATGATTCCTTTCACACTCACTTTGCCATATGTCGGCTTGAGCCCGACGATTCCACACAGTGCCGCCGGAATCCGGATCGATCCGCCGGTATCCGTTCCGAGCGATCCAAGACCCATACTCCATGCCACCGCAACTGCCGATCCGCCGCTTGATCCACCGGCGATGTGTGCGCGATGCCATGGATTCAAGGCCGTTCCGAAATGCGGATTGACGGTTGTTACACCATAGGCGAACTCGTGCAGATTCGTTTTGCCGATGATTGTGGCTCCTGCTCGCTTGAGCCTGGTAACGGCCGCTGCGTCTTCATCTGGAATCCGGTTCGCATAAAGACGGGCGCCGGCCGTGGTTCTCACGCCCTTCGTGTCGTAGAGGTCTTTCACGGAAATCGGAGCTCCATGCAGGGGCGCAATCCCTTCGTTCAGCGGTTCGTCCCGGAGCACGGTGATAAAGGCGCGCACGTCCGGATTGAGCCGATCGATTCGCTCGAGCACCTTCGCGCGCAGTTCGGATGCGGATATCTGCTTCTGCCGGATCAGGCGGATCGCTCCGGCAAGTGTCAGAATGTCGAGTCCATTATCAGGCATTCGCGGTTCGATGCAGTCCATAAGGTATGGAAACGATGAACAGGAGCAGCAGCAGGATCTCGGAATCGCCGAAATTGTATTCAAAAGCGCCTGCGACGAGGAACCCCGTCAATGCCGCCAGCGCGGATATCGAGGTCCACCGTGCATCGGGTGAACCGGTTCTGAAAATGGCGACCAAACCGGCGTAGAGTTCGAAGATGAACCAGAGAAATGCGGCGAGGCACAAGAGGCCGCGTTCGGCGCCGAGTTGAAGAATGTTGTTTTCGAGGTGACCGTAGTAGGAGGGAAGAGGGCCGCCGTAGTAATTTGCAAATTCCGCATGGATACGTTGCGGGCCGACCCCGAACAGCGGATGGGCTTGAATCATCCGGACACCCGCCACCGCCAGCGCCACGCGTCCCGTATCGGGCGCAAAGTTGGGCTGATTAAAACTCATCGAGATCCGGTGATAAATCAGACCGGACGCCGCTACGCCGATGATCGCCACCGGCAGCGCTACGCCGATCAGGACCCGTCGCGGAATCATCAGCGCGGCTATGGCAAACCCTGCAATGGCGCCGAGCCAGACGCTGCGCGTAAAACCCAGAACCAGCGCCGCGCCGATCAGTCCGAGCGGGATCATCCAGCGCCGGCCGAGGATCGCAATGGCCGGGATGGCCGCGCACCAGACCAGCAACTGCTCGTCGCTATACGTAATCCAGTGGCCCATGAAACCGGTGATACGCGCCAACACCATCGGGTCGTCCTTCAGGACCTGCGTCGCCTGGAAGTGCCGGTAAGCGATCGCAAACTGGTAGAGGCCGAACAGCGAACTCAACGCAGCGACAAGGAGGAGCACAGAAATTGAAAGACGCGCTCGCGCCGGAGTGATGACGAGATTTGCGGCCAGGAAGCCCATCGTAAACAGCCAGAATTTGTATATCGCTGCGCGTCCTGAAAGCGGTTCCGGTGACATGGCCAGGGCGAGGATCGTGGCTGCCATGAACGCACAGAGCGGTGCGAAGTAGCTCGGCCAAACGATTGGCCGCGGCCGTACGATGATCCAGACCAGACAGGTAGTCGCGAGAAGCGTTTCTGCAGCGGCGATCGAGATGAGAAGAGCTGTTGCGCTCGCGAGCGTCAGCGCAAACAGCCAACGCTCGCGGTTTTCCGCCATACGGCGGATTCTATTCGATAATGACATTCGTTTGAGGTAAAAATGGGACGGTCATAAAGGGTGTGAAGGCATTGGTTATTGGACGAGAGCAACATTCCCCTCCATTCCAGGGAGGAGCGGCCGCGCAGCGGTCGGCGTGGTTAGTAAAGTTGCGCAGCCGCTTTATAGATGCTGCGAAACCACCGCTTTTATGACACCCGTCCTTGAGATCAACGACCTGTCTTTCGGATACACGTCTTCCGATGTGGTGAGATCCATCACGACGAGCTTCTCTCCCGGAGAGTTCGCCGCACTGGTCGGGCCCAACGGCGCAGGCAAGTCGACGTTGCTCAAAATCATGGGCGGGCTGATCCGCACATATCGTGGCTCTGCGAAATTCTTCGGCGAGGAGATCTCCCGCGTCGCCCCGCGGGACCTGGCGCGGCGGCTCGCCTTCGTCCCGCAGGATACGCAGATGGTGTTTCCTTTCACCGTCGCCGAGATTGTGTTCATGGGCCGCCTGCCGCATCGTCCCAGAACATTGTTCGACAGCCCGGGCGACGCGAGGTCCGCAAGGGAAGCGATGGCGCTGACGGACACGGCGGAGTTCTCGCAGAAACGCTTCAACGAGCTCAGCGGCGGCGAACGCCAGCGCGTCGTCCTGGCCAGCGCGCTGGCGCAAAATCCGGAAGTGCTGCTGCTGGACGAGCCGACCGCGTTTCTCGACCTGAAGCACCAGCTCCAGTTTTACGAGATCCTTGAGCGGCTCAATGCGGAACGCGGTTTGACGATCATCAGCGTCACGCACGATGTTAACCTTGCAGCGCGCTACGCGCCGCGTATGATTGCTCTTCGTTCAGGCAAGTTCATGGCGGACGGAACTCCGGAGCAGGTTCTGACGCCGCAGCACCTTTATGACATCTTTGAAATCACCGCCGCTGTCCTCAAGCGGCCCGACGGCCGCGGCAACTACATTGTTCCGACGGCATGACGAAGGCCTGTCCTTCGGGCGATTTCTCGCCTTCGTCGGGCCCTGCGCGCTGGTGTGCCTGGCGGTGATCCTGGTTGCGCCGTGGATCGGCTCGACGGGCATCACCTGGCGGAACGTCCTGGCCGGCCCGGGAACCGATCGCGATATCTTCCTCATTGCCCGGCTGCCCCGCGTTCTGTTCAGCGCGCTGGCCGGCGGCGCCCTGGCCGTGGCGGGAGTCCTCTTTCAGGCGATTCTGCGAAACTCGCTTGCGGATCCCTTTACGCTCGGCATTTCGGCAGGAAGTTCGTTCGGAGCGGTGGTCGCGATATGGCTCGGCCTCGAGAAGGTGATCTGGGGTATCCCGCTGATCACTGTTGCCGCGTTCGCCGGCGCATTCATGACCATACTTCTCGTTTTCTTCATCGCCAGGACCGGGACGGCACTTCCCACCATGACACTCCTGCTGGCCGGCGTGACGCTGAATTTTATTTTCGCCAGCATGATCATGTTCATTCACTTCGCGGCGAACTTCAGCCAGGGATACCTGATGATTCAGTGGATGATGGGTTCGCTGGATCTCGCCGATCTTTCGACCGTGATTCACGCAGCTCCGTTCGTTCTTGCCTGCGTCGCCGGGCTGATGTGGATGGCGAACGACCTCAATCCTCTGGCCGGCGGCGAAGAGTGGGCCGCCTCAAGGGGGGTGAACCTGCGCCGCGTCAAGAATACTTCGTATTTTGTGGGCTCCGTCCTGACCGGCTCGGTAACCGCCTTCAGCGGTCCAATCGGATTCGTCGGCCTGATCGTGCCTCACGGCGTCCGCCTCGTGGCCGGTCCCGATCACCGGATTCTGATTCCCGCTTCTTTTTTTCTCGGTGCCGCTTTCCTGGTGCTGTGCGACACCCTCGCCCGGACCATCATCGCCCCGACCCAGATTCCCGTCGGTGTCATTACGTCGCTCCTCGGCGGCCCGTTCTTCATCCTCCTGCTGAAGCGCAAACGCGGGGAACTGTGGTGAATCCCGCCTCATTCCCCTATAATTGAATGCCGCGCGGTCATCCCGCGCGGCATTTCATCAACCCGTACGGAGAGGTGGCCGAGTGGCTGAAGGCGGCGGTTTGCTAAACCGTTGTACGGTCAAAAGCTGTACCGGGGGTTCGAATCCCCCCCTCTCCGCTTATTTCGTATCAGTCACTTGCAGCCCATACTGAATTTTGGCGGGCAATACCGGACAAGTCGAATATAATCTGGGGCATGCCGCTCAATCTGTACCGCCGCCATCGTCAGGAATGTGAAACAGGACACGCCGCTGAGTCTCGATCGGGTGAATTCGAAGAGCGCAAGAAGGGCTGGAAAAAATGCGCCTGCCAAATCTTTGCTTCCGGAACGCTCAAAGGAAAATTCAAACGCAGATATACGGGACGATCGGATTGGAATGAAGCGAAGGCGGTCGCATACGAATGGGAGAAGGCTGGCAGTTGGGAGCGCGATGTTCCCGTTCCCGTCATTGTTACGGAGACAACATCGGACTCAAAACGTACGACGATTGATCGCGCCGTAAAAACGTTTCTCGATGAACTGCGCGAAAGCGCCGCCTTCGCCACACACAAGAAATACCGCCTCTTGCTCGACAACAAATTCCGAGCGTTTTCCGAAAAGCGTGGCTACCTCATGGTCGATCAGTGGGAGCCGCTCGACGTGCGCGAATTTCGTTCTTCTTGGAACGTGAGTCCCGCTACGGCCGTTCGCAATATGGCCATGCTCAAACCGTTCTTCGAATGGTGTTTGAACAATGAATGGATCGGCCGTAATCCGGCCCGCCTGGTCAAGAATCCGAAAGGCCGCGATGTCACGCGCGAAGAACAGAAGTTGCCATTTACCGACGAAGAATTGAAGCGCATGTATGATGCCTGCCATCAATATGGCTTGAAAACGACCTATCGATGGAACGGGGATGACCTGTCGGATTTCATTTCACTCTCGATATACACGGGCCTGCGCATCTCGGATGTCGCCCTCTTCCATATCGACCGTATGCTCCCAACCGGCGAGATTCTCATCCGAACGACAAAGGCCGGCACGCACGTATATACCTGGGTGCCGGAGTGGTTGCAGGAGCGCATTCAGGCAAGAGCAAAGACGCACGGACCGCTCATCTTCGGTTCACACAAAACGAAGACTCTTGAAGTCATCACCGAAGGATGGCGAAGGAAATTAAAGAAGCTGTGGAAACTGTGCGGGACATGGAAAGAGACGCCGACACCGCACCGGTTTCGTCATACGTTTGCCCGGATTCTCTTACAGAAGCAGGGAGTCACCGTGAGGGATGTGGCGGAGCTCCTCGGCAATACGGAAGACGTTGTGCGGCGGGCATACTCCGCTTGGGTGCCGGAGAGACAAGAGCGGCTAACAAGAATCCTCAAAGACGCGTTTCAGGACAAGCCGAAGCCGAAAGTCGTTGGCATTGGCTCCCGCAGGTAATACGGCTGCCACTCGAAGGGATGAGCCACATGTCGATCAGCCGTTTAGCAGCTTTGTATGAATCCGCTGAGCCACCGATTCCGGTACGCTGTAGCACGTATGCGCTTTTTTCCTACCGAGCCTGATCTTGATCACGCCGGGCTCACCGCACACGAGTTTGCGGACGGTCTCCCGTCCGAGCTGCCATAGTTCGGCTAATTCACCGATTCGATAGTGACGCTCGAATGCCGCATTTTCTACAGACATACAAATTACTCATCCGAACTTCTGAAGTGCTGTTCTTTTGCCCATCTGCCGAGCTGCGTAGCTCGGCCGGAATAATCTCAACTAATAACCGCGCCGATGACGTTGCCGTCACCGCCTTTATCACGGTTCTCTTTGGAGAGCTCGTCCGTCATCTTCGTCATGAAAGTCGAAAATGCTTGGGCTCGCTGTTTTCTATCGTCGGCAAGTTCCGCTGGAGTCTTTGCCTTGATCGGGGCAACTCCATCGTCGATAACATCCACCTGCGAAGGGTCCAGCTCCAAAACAACCCGCCCGTTTGCTTCGGAATACCACTCGATGTACGGGTATGCAACGTACGGATAGAAAAGGTCGCCTGCGTCGATGTGCTCTTGATACGTATTAGCGAAATTCCGACGGCGCTTCTCGCGTTCGGTGTCCTGGATTCCGTTCTCGTCCCAAAACGTTTCATTCTGCGCCATCAAACGTTCGGCGATTTCCGGCGTCCATGGGCCGAGCGAACGGCCTGCGGTGATATCGCCAGCGGTACCACGCTGTTCAACACTGAACCCTTTCATGTACGTACTATCCAACCCGAACTCTTTCGAGCGATCAGACGGCGTCCAATTCAAGAGCCGAATGACCTTGCCGCGAATGTCCTCGTGCGTGTCGCCTGAAAGATCAAGAATGACTTTCAGCGGCTCCATGCCTTGACGGAAAAAGCGAATCCAACCGGTGACTTTCCCGGGATTACGGTTATCGAGTTCTCCATTGATGAGATTTCCATATGGTCTCCATGCCATATGTGTAGTGTTAGTTGATAAAGTCCGGACCATCACGGCCCGGCAGATAGGCAAACCCGTATATGTTTTGGCGCTGTGAGCGGCGAACATACTGTTAATTGAGAAGTCCTTCGACGATCTTTTTCGCTTCCTTAACGTCTTCCGACGCCAAGACAGCTACTATCGCCAGGTCGTACTTCTTAAGACCTTTTTCGCGTTCCTGCTTCGCCGAACGCTTGACCGCGTCGACAGCGTCGCACAAAGGCTTGGGCGCATCGTAATCGACAGAGGGCGTGCCGTCGTCATTGCAGCTAAACCCGATTTTGCCAAGCGCAGTTTTGGCTAGATCGAGTTCCTTTGACAAACGGCTGACGTTCTTCAGCAAATCAGATGCACCGTACTCTTCGGCTAACTTCGGAGCGATTTCACTTTCGACTCTCGAATTAAACGAGTAATCACTTTCGATTTCCTTTTCCGCACGAGTTTTCGCTTGAGTGAGCAGCTTGATAAAGGCGTCACGCTGCTTGTAATCGAACATTGAAATTGAATTTGTGTTTTGCATAGTGATTGTTTGGTTATTCCGTCGCCCACAGCATATAAATCCGGTCGTTTCCTTATTACTCCAGAAGAGGCCACGATGAAATTTCGTTAACTGATTCAAATTCCATACGTTATGAATCAAAACCTGTTTCATCGACAGAACATTTCGACGAAACAGGTTGCCTGAGATGAATTCCGTCACCCCCAGCGCCGGAAAAGATCGGCGCCGATAGCCCGCGTTCCCGGACGCGATCGAGCGTGCTGAAAAGCATCGCCGGAGTGGCCCCCGCGCCGGCCGCACGAATAAGTGACTTCATACGTGCGTCGGAATCAGCGACGATGAGCACGGCCCACAACGGAAGTCCCGGCAGTCCGCGCCGGTACACTTCGACCTTCGTCCTAACGAAGTACGCCAAGCTTTCCTGCCCTCGATCGAATTCCATGGCGAAGGTCTTTCCGGGAAGTCCAATGAGGCCATCCGGCAAAAGACGGTGTCGCCAGTTGATGGTGGGTAATTCCCAGCACGAAAAAAAGTACAGCAGGTCAGGAAAAAGTTCCGCCGCAACCCTCACGTCGTTGATTCCGAGATAATGCTCAATCTGTTTTGGGGGCCTGCGTTCGAGAGATATGTCCAGACCTTGCTTCTCAAGTACGCGCCTGCCTTCGCGTCCAACGGTCCAGAGGGACTCCGCCATTCGATTTTCTCGATATCGTACGAGATATTTCTTCTCCTCCAAAAGGCGAAGCCGACGACGGGCTGCCGAAAGAGACGCGCCAGCGAAATATCGCCGGTGCACTTGGCTCGTTTTGAGCCAGCGGGCAGACGAGAGAAGCGTGAGCATTCCGATGCAGCGATTCGTTAGTCTCATGGCGTCGGTAACAGACGCGTTGTACCGCATCCGAAACAGCGGACGATCCGCGGAACGGTGTGACAGATTGGACAGAAACGGAGGATGTGTCCGGAATATGTGTAGCCACATGAACACCGCCATAGACCGAGGAGTGAGATTTCCTCTTTGCAGTTTCCGCAGGTCAGGCGTGGGCTGTACGCGACGGTATAGAACCGGTAGCGCTTCCAAGCGCGACGCAGAACCTTGATGAAAAGAACCGGACTTGCCAGGATGAAAAGAACAACGTCAACCATTGGCAGCCCCTTTCGTCCCGCGCATCTTCTGGTACGTTCCGGCAAAATCGAGATCCGGGTCGCCTTCGTCGGTGGGCAGCGCTTTCCATTTCCGTTCCCGGTCGGCCAGCGCTCGGTCATACGTCTTTCGCGAAATCCGGCCGCCGATTGTCGGATCGCGCCTGAGCACAGCGACAGCCTCGTCAATCTCGCGGCCTGACGGAATGGAGATGTCGGGTGTGCGCATGGCAATGGCTTCTGCCGTTTCACTGCGCAGCCAGAGCCATCCGGTACGGTCCGGCAGATTGGCAATCTCGTCCAGCTGCAGCCCGCGTTCTTCGGCGGGAGAACAAAACATCTGTGCTGCAAAGGGATCGCACTTTGGCCGGCGTCGCCGGCCGGTAATGGGAAAGGCAGACTTCAAGAACGCAGAATCGCTAGGTTCCCCGCGCATGCTGAAGCTCCAGCGGACATTGGTATACAACGTGTTTAATGTTCGGGCGTCTGGCACGGCAGCCGCCATGTTCTGCGTCAAAAAACAGAAGAAGGTGCCGAAGCTGCGGCTCATGCGTAGGAGATCGGTCATGCTCTCGCACATGCTGTCGGTAACGAAAAAATTCTGGGCCTCATCGGCAAACCAAGTGAAGGTGTTGTCGGGCGACCGTCGCGCAAATACCGCTTGCCGGATATCCGTTAAGACAAGGGACTGCAACAGGCGCCGGACGTCCCTGCTGATCGCCGGGCTAAAACAATTGATCAGGACAATCCTGCCTTCATCCATATATCGACGCATATCAGGAGCGGTGTTGCCTGAGAGCGCCAGCCGGACACCCTGCGAGGCAAACAGCCCGCTCAACCGGCGTTGGAGAGCGGAAACCGTTATGCTCGGCACGTCCGGAAACTGACGAACGAAATATGCCTGGACCAGTTCATTTTTCGATTGAGTAACGAGGCGATCGAGCATTGCCGGATTCGAAAGGACTTCTTCTGCATATGTAATAGGCAGGTTGAACTCGGATAGGAGCTGAAGGATCTTCTGCAGCACAGCCGTTCCGCCCAAGCTCAACTTGTCGGAGCCCGTGAGCAGGTCGAGGAGCATTTCGGCGCGACTGAAGGTGAAGAAATCTGGCTCGACATCCTGGGGCCTGGAGAGCAGGTTGTACGATGTAATCGGATCGCGGGAACCGAAATCACAGATCACGATCCTCCGCCGAAGTTCCTTAGCTCTAGCCGGGTCGGTGTGGTTCAGCTCTTTGAGTCGTCGCGCCAAAAGGAATAGCGCGCCGGAAAACAAGTCGCCCTTCGGGTCGATGAGGCCGAAGCCGCGGCGTTCCTTTGGCAACCGTTTCAGTAATGATTCAAGCATCCCGCACGCGAAAGATGTCTTCCCGCATCCGGAACAGCCACTCACGAAAGAGTGTCCCTTGAAGACATGGTCAAGCGATGTATGCACCGGATTGCCCCAGGTTGTGTGTCCCAAGAGAATGGTCGGATCGGCGGCACCGAGGCGGTCGAGAACGTCCGAAGACGTTTTCCGCGAAGCACTGGCTGAGGATTGCGTCAGATCCCGAAGATATTGCCGTGTCTGCCGCTTCAGCCTGCGGCTTAAAAAGAGATCGATAACCGATTGAAGTTTCATTCGGCATCTCTCCCCGGCGGGAATACGGGCGTCCGCTCCGCGCCTGATTTCCCGCTCGCCAGCTTTCCGGGTAGACGGCTTTCCCGGATCACATACGCCGTGATGCTGATTCCAATCATCACCGCGAGAAACAGAATTGGATGGCGCGTCCAGGCGAAGGCCAGGGCTGCCGGGATGACGAAGAAAATAAGAAATGCCGTGATAAGGCGGGACAACCACGTCCGTATTTCGATACACACCGCGATCGTGATCACCAGAAGTACGAGGAAAGCAATTTGGCCGTACGCCCGGATGACGGCCTGACAGGACAACAGAACACCCATTGAGATGGCCAAGAGTTTGAATAGGCCGAAGGCTAGCGTGTCGATCATGCTCGGCTGTGAACTAGTTCTGTTGTCCGCCATATTGTCAGTTCCTAACGAGTTGCTCTACGGCCTGGGATTTCGGGCAGTACGGCTGAAATGTGACCTGCGCCGGGGCCGTAAACAGTGATGTCCATACTTCTCTCAGCCGATCATCGTGTTTCGCGTTATGAACAGGCCGTGCGTTCCCTTTGTCCTTGGTATCTGTGCTGTCGGTCTCGGCCAGGCCACAGAAAAGCACCTGAATGCCCTCGATCGTAATCGGCGCAGGCAAGTTCTTCGCCATGCCGGAACTATTAAGGGCGACGCGGATGCTCTTCTCTGTGAGTTCTTCGCCGTCCGTTCTCACAAAAAGAAAACAGCGAGAGTCATTATGGCAGCCGCTTGCACGTAGCTGCTCGACACCGCGTTTGACGGCCAGGAAGATGGGCGAACGGTCCGTCCGACCCAGCTCTTTCAGTTTGGTACTCAAACCGGTAACGATATCTGCCTTCCGTTTATTGATCGCGTTTTTGCCTTCAAGTGCCCGCCGGCTGAATGGCACTTCGTATGTCGCGACCATCCTCGGCTCTCCGGCACTTTTGTCGTCGCCGGTCAACAACACCGTGAGCATCGATCCCTTGGAAAGGTGAGGTGTATTAAAAAAGACCTCTGCGACTCCCAAGACGGATGCGTACTCGTTGGTCGTCGAGCCGGACGCGTCATATATGGTGACGGCGTTCGTCACCGGCTTATGCCCGTGCTCGGAGTGCCAGAATGCAAAACCCGTAACTACGGTGCAAGCGACCGTGGCCATGACGATCCATTTCCAGGCGGGTATCATTGCGCACCTCCTGCCCGCATGACTTTGCCACGATTGAAAGCAATGCCGTCGTGATAGCCGTCGACAATGGCCTTTGTCGCCGTCTCGATCAATTCGGCGAGGTGCATGTTTCGCAGAGACAGATCTTCGACGTATGCGACGTGTGCCTGAATCTTGTTATTGAGATCTTTCAGGTGGTCAATCCGGCGGTTGTTTTCGGCCAACGCCGCATCAAGTTCTGCTTCTGCGCGAATGCGCTCCGAGTGCTTCCCTGTCCACTCATGGACGTGCTCACGCAGCCCGATCGCAACCCATTCCGCCAAGACAACCATGCCGACTTCCAAGATGGTGAGACCTATCGCAACAACCTTTTCCTCGCCGCCGTTCGCGCCGGAGATACGGAATAGGCCGAGTCCGACGCTGATGAGGACGCCGGCCGAGAGGCCCAACCAGTTCGTAATGGTCTTCCGGCCGGTGGCACTGACACTGCCGAGGATGGCCCATATGACCGTCGCTGCCAAAACCACGGAGCCAAAGAAGGAAAACAACCAGGACAACGCTTCATCTTCGACCATCGAGAAGAGGTAGTCGTGAATTGTCGGAGTTACCGTGACAGCGATTCCGGCGATGAGCGCGCCCATGAGAATGTGTGCCGTCGGTCGCTCCTCTTTTGCCAGTTGTGCGAGCCCTTGTTCCCTTTCGCGCACATCCGCTGCGGCATATTTCACTTGGTCTTCTGCGTCTTCACGGTCGATGAGTACTTTGTTGTGCTCATCGTCGCGGAGTTTGTGTTCCGGATTGATGTCGGGATTAAACATCTCCCGGCGTGTTTCCTTCGCCATGGCGGCGGCATGTTCCCGTAACGTGTTGAGGTGAAGTTCCCGCGGTTTGAGAACGGCGCTGTCGATGGCCCGGTTGCGGCCGATTTCGAATAGCGTTAACTGTAAGGTCATAACCGGCCCGGATTTGTCGCTTTCGGTCTGCCGTTTCGAGGAGTCGCTTCCAAGGTCCGTTATATTTCTGTGATTGAAAAGGTTCATGGTCTCCCTCTGGTTTGTGGATACGATCGCGGAAGAGCTCTTGAGCAGGACGTTCCAATGAGGAGCCTCACGCGACCGAGCATAGTGTCTCTTTATCGATGTGAGATCGCCACGGCAGGAAGGCGGTATTTTGACGACAGAGGGACGACAAACCGCAATTTCTCGAATTGGATAGCCACGTGCGGCCTTTTCTAAGGAAACGATATGTGGATTGATTCAGGGCGCAAAATCAAAGAACTTCGCGAGAAAATGGGGAAAACCCAAGAGCGCGTTTGTCAGGACGCCGCTTGGCCTTACGATCTACGCACTTATCAGCGTATAGAGGGTGGCACGTCAAGACCCCGGCGTGAAAAACTGATACAAATCTTGGCGAAGGCATTGCAGGTCGCAAATACTTCCGTTGTGAATTCGATTCTGACCGATTATGGATTTGCAACTCTCAGGGATACGGAATGCCAAGAGTACAAATTCACAAGTCCCACTCTCGAACTGCAAGCGGCTCAGAATATTGTCGTCAGCTTCACACCGCCTTCATTGCTCGTGCCACAAAATGGAAGTATGGTTACTGAAACTGACAAAATAGCTCCACAGGAAGTTAAGTGGCAAGCGAAGTGGGCACCGGACGTGGAAGAAGAAACCGGAATCATAATCGGTTTAAATAGCAGTCGATTCATTCCTTGGAAACAAATACAAGAAGAGCTGATCAAACGACTCCTGCCCAATGTACGGATGGTACCAATTGGAAGCACTGTAGAGCTCGGCGAGTACAACCGTCGCAAAGACTGGATAATTCGAGTCATCAATCCCGACGGCGTCGAGATCGCCAATATTTGGATCGGCGGAGATCCATTGAAAGGTTATGCATACGACGGCTTAGTCCGGATAGGTGTGCCGAGTGAGGACAAAACGGTTTTGCCGACAGTTTGGCAAGTATTCCAGCGGTATTCGAATGGGACCTATGTCAGGGTTGACAATCCGTACGATAACGGAATGCTGAAGCGTGCGGCATGAGCTAATTGTTGTTCACGATTAGGAACTAGCATCCTCGCACTGCAAGGCTTCGATCGGTATACCGTCGACCGGTCATTCCATTTCGTTTGAGACGTCGAAACTTTTCTAGAAATATTAAGTTTAAGGGATCGTTTGTGCCCCGGTTATGCCGATGGTCGTGTTAGGTCCAATCAATTTTATTGATTGATGCTAATGCTAGACCCATGCTAAGGTTCCGTTTTCTCGATCGTACAAAAGCGTCAAGAATGCAGGCATTGGTGAAAAGAGCGATGCAGGCCTTTTAGTTTCAGTAGTTTACATAACATTTAAGATGCGCTAGTATTTATGCGGAATTGTTCCGGTTGAACAAGCGCCGTCTCATCCAATTCAATTGATGCCCGTCATTATGCCTATTGGTACTCCGTTTGCTCGCTCCTTTCCAGGGGAATTCGATTCCTTCTTGCGTGGAAGACGACCGTCTTTCCGCAGTTCCGATTCGTTGGACCCTGGAAAGGAGCAAGCAGACCAATGTCCAAAAATCGCAAAGCCAGGGGAGGAGCAACGTTGAAAAACTTCAGCGTAAAACGAAACGTATTTCTTGATCTGAAAGACACAATCAACGATGCACCGATCGGTGAAAAAGATAAGAAAGCAATTATCGAGATGCTGCCGATTTATCAGGAATTAGGGATGGAAGGCAAAAATATACGTCGGCTAGTCGGCATTAACATTGCGGCAGTGAAGGCCGCATTGCCCGACTTCAAATTCATTGACGAACACATCAAATAATCATTCACGCAACGCACTGACACGACGAGTAAAAAGGCAGATGGACTCTGCCTTTTTTGTTTTTCTCTTCCATGCAGCAATGAAAAGCCGACCTAACATAACTTCTATCATCAGGGCTGCCATAAAAACGATCAAGGTAGTTCAAGCAGACATTGCTTCTCATATCGCAACTGACCCTGATGAAGCATTCAGTCCCGTTCAAATGACAAGAACGGGCAAGCACTTGTTAACAATTGATAAGATCGCAGAAGCGCGAGCGCAAGTCACTTTAAGGATCGAGCTAAAGAGGAAAAAAGATGAGCTTCAATTCCTTGGAGAAGAACAACTAGACCCAAACGAAAACGTGCACGATCTGCGGGATGAGGATCGCCTCGTCGTACTTGTCGACATGATAGATGGAACGGATTTGCTGGCACGCAATCTGTCAAATTGGTGCTCCGCAATGGTGTTTCTTGATCCCCAAGCTGATTCTGGTGACAAAATCTTGGCGGCCTTCGTAGGGGTACCGAATGATGGGATCTACTATGCCTGCCGTAACCATGACTTTCCCTACAAATATCAATTTAATGCATCGAACCGGAAATCCAGACATATTTCTCTGGTAAAAAGAACGGTTTCAGACGTCGACGACATTGCGAATGCCACCGTCTGTTTTTATGGACAAAAATGCTCTCGCGTGAGCACGATCATGAAGACGCCTTTCTTCGACGAATTACCGGAGAAATCCCGATTTTACACAATTGCAGGAAATCCGATGATGATCAAAATGATCCGTCAGGAATACAGCCCTGTTGATGCTGTATTTGATATTCACGGACAGTGGCCCCATGACGTTGTCGCAGGCGCATACATAGCGATAAAGGCGGGAGCGGTATACTCTCCAATTGGTAGTTCTCTTAACTCGATTAAACACCTCGAAGAAGGGCTTCTTCGCCCGAATGACAAAAATCGTAAGTTGCGCTACGTACTTGCCTCAACAGAGAGACTATCCAGGCAGCTCAACCACATGCTTCGGAAAAAGGATTCTGTGCCTTCATAGGTCAATTTATTTTCGAAGCTTGGTCCCCCACTTGTCGTCACATCTTCCGAACAATCTATCCACTGCCGCCGGTGGCAAGTAGTTTTAGGTGACTGGCTACTAAGCCCGCGACGGCGTTATCGTCCGCGCGCTAAATGGCCTCGACGGAATGCCATCAATCATCAATTTCACATAGATGCTGTATCGGCCGAGATTCATGAGGTCCTCTCTTGAAAGCAGCGGTTCGAATTGCGGCGCGAGGTATCGCGCCGTATCTGGGCCGCATCGAAAAGAAATGAGTGTGCCGATGTTCTCAAAAAGGGCGTTCCGAACATCATCGTCGAGTTGCTCGACAAATTGCATGGCGAGGACGAGGCCGAGGCCGTATTTTCGGCTTTCGGAGAGCATGCCGGTGAAACTCGCATTGGCGAGTGTTGGAAATTCATCCACATACAAATAGAAATCGCGTCGGGTTTCAATCGGAATCGTTGCCCGATTGAGAGCCGCCAGTTCGAATTTCGTTGAAAGGAGTGCGCCAAGCAATGCGCTGCCATCCTCACCGAGTTTGCCTTTGGAAAGATTTGCGACAAGGATGCCGCCCGACTGCATGATCTGAGAGAGATCAAAATCGCTCTTCTCTTTCGTGACGACCTTCCGAATGTCCGGATTGACGATAAACGCTCCCAGCTTATTGAGTATCGGACTGATTGCCTCGGTCTTGAAACTGCCACCGTATCGCGCGTATTCGTTCTGCCAGAATTCGAGCACGGTTTCATCTGTGACATGCGCCACAATCGATGAACGATATTCCGAATCCATGAGGATGCGGGATACGTCGGCGAGGGTGGTGCCTTCGACTTCGACAAGGGTGGTGAGTGCATACCGGAAAAGATGCTCCATTCGCGGTCCCCAGGAATCCGACCAGATTTTCTTGAAAAGGCTGATGACACCTGACACGACGAGGTTCTTTTTCGTGCCTGCCGCTTCCAGGACGTTGAAGCCGAGGTCGTTCTTCGAGTCTGCGGGATTGAAATAGATAAGGTCCTTTTGCCGACGTGGTGGAATGAGCGTGATGATGCGCTCAGCCAAATCTCCGTGCGGATCGAGCAGGGCGAATCCTGCACCGGTCTGGATGTCCGAGATGATCAGCGTTTCCAACAGCGTACTCTTGCCCATGCCGGTACGGCCGATGACCGCCAAGTGGTAACGGCGGTCTGGTTGTCGAATACCGAAGCGCACGTGCTTACCGCGCGCGTCGGTTTCGGCGAAGTAAGTGATTTCCTGGGACATTGACTCACTTTATTGAATAGAAAAGCTGGGGCACAGACGCGAAAATTCCACTCCAGGTGGAATTTCCACGTCTGCCTCACTGCCGCGAGCTTTGGTACCATTCACCACAGATCGTTCTTTACACAATTCAAAGGAGGTTTGCATGGAAGGTACGCTCATTGCCCATTGCGGGACCGAGAAGATGTCGCGGGAAATTCTCCGACAACTTCCGGTACCAGAGGGCTCCGGAACATTTAAGCCGATTCCGCATCACGAAGTCGTCGATGCTCTCATTGAAACGCTCGGCTTTCGAAAGATTGCGGTCGTGCGGGATGAATATGCCGCGTCGAAGGATGGCATGCGGATGTTTGGTGTCATGGATCTTGAAAGTGGGTTCGAGGGATGCCGATTCTCGATCGGCATCAGGAACGCCAACGACAAAAGCATGCGCCTGGCGCTCACCGTTGGATATCGCGTCTTCGTCTGCGACAACTTGGCATTTCAAGGAGATTTCACGCCAGTGCTTGCCAAGCACTCAAAGAACTTCAATGTTCTTGATTCGCTCGCGATTGGTGTGGATCGCATTCAGCGGAATTTCGACCCGCTGTCGCAGCAGGTGGCGCGATGGCGGGACAGTCAGATCACTGATGATGACGCGAAGCTCGTGATTTATCGAGCATTCATCGAAGGCGAACTGGAGATTCCGAGGCATCTTGCAAAAGATGTCCATCGGAATTACTTTGAGCCGGACCGGCCGGAATTTGCATCTCGCTCGATGTGGTCTCTCTCGAATGCCTTTACGTCCTCATTGAAGACCCTTGATCCGCTCGCATATTTCCGCTCGACCGCCAAGCTCGGCTCGTTCCTGCACCAGAACTAACGTTCAGC
>DASXLG010000201.1 GCA_036496425.1 Terriglobia bacterium
GCCGCCTCGCCGAGCACCAGAAACAGAATGACGCCCGGCGTGTAGCCCAGCGTCTTGAGGATCCCGACTTCGCGGACGCGTTCACGGACGGACATCGCCATCGTGTTGCCCGAGACCAGCAGAATGGTGAACGTCACCGCCGCGACAATGCTCATCAGAAATACTTTCACGTTACCGAGGAATGCGATGAACTGCAGCGAGAAGGCCTGCTCCGACTCGCTCCGGGTCGGAGCCGTCGAGTTGGTGTTCATGTCGTCGATCGTCTGGATCACGCGCGGGACGTCATCGGCCTTGTCCACCTGTGCTTGAAAGGCAAGCGCCAGATCCTGCCGGCCGTTGCCGCTCCCCAGCATCTGCCGCAAATACTCCTGGCCGAAGAACAACGTCTCGGCTGTGTTGGGGTCGGAGAACGTGCCGACGAGCGTCAACTCCGGATTGACGGGAAAGATATCGCCGGTGAGAAAGATGCGTTCACCGATCTTCCAGTTCATGCGCTCCGCAAGATCGCTGCTGGCAATCGCGCCGGTGCGCTGCGTCTCGAAAGCGGTCCGCTGGTCCGCGGGCATCTGGATCTCGGGACGCACCTTGAAGAACTGATCCTGATCCACAACAAAGCGGGCAAAAAAGTTCTTCTGGTCGCGCGCGTCCTTGTAGGTCCCGCCGAACCACTGCCACACCATCGCGGCCTTGACACCCTGGATGTTCCGGATCTTGTTCAGATAGGACATTGGCATCGGCTGCGTAATCGACACCTTGTGATGGATCACCACGCGCAATTCCTGGCCGGCTGTCGGAGGCGCCAGGAAAAGGGCCCGGTACAAGGCCACCAGGACGCCCAGCAGGCAGAACGAAAACGCGATGCTGAAAATCGTCAGCAGGCTGCGGCGCCGGTTGCGCAGGGAGTTTTTCCAGATCAGTGGAAGGTAACGTAGCACCCGGCTATTGTACAGCTTCAGCGCATCAGTTCCAGGGGCTTCGGCAATTTCGCATGGCAACGTCAAAGTCGTTTAGCCGCAGATTACGCGGATTACGCAGATGGGTCGCCGATCGGCGTCGTGACCGTAACAACGCGTCTTGTGAATCGCATTCCCCGCCTTTCCAAGGCGGGGTGGCTGCGCCACTAATAAAACGGTCCCATTCCTTAGCGGCGCAGACGGGGCGGTTGGTAACTTCCATCAACAAACCGGGCCATCTTCTCGGCATTCATTTTTTGAGCAAAGCCCATCATACCCATGATTTTTCAATTAAAATAATTGAAGGAAGTCCACCAATGAACCCAGATATCGCCGGCACGTACATTCACGAATCCAACGGCTCGAACTACCTCGAATTAAAGCCTGATGGGAATTGTGTCCTGTTTGAAGGTTCGACAGCTGTCAGCGGCACCTATCAAATCGACGGCTCTTTGATCACGATCTCCAACGCTGGGTCGTATACGAAGGGAATGATCCGGGATGGGGTGATCACCGATGCGGAGGGTGACAGATGGATTCTCGCCAAAGCCGGCGCACAGGCGGCTGCAGGCCTGACAAAGTGCCCGAACTGCAGCGCGGACCTGCTGGCAGACGCGAAATTCTGCTCAAACTGCGGCACGGTGGTGGGCGCGACGGCAACCAGAGTCCCGCCGCCTTCGGCAAGCGCCAGGCCGGTGGCTGTTCCACGCCCGACCACAGCACCGACGCAGGTAACGTTCGATGCAATGATCGACTCGACACCATGGCTGGCCGGCCTCATCGCCAGAAACCTGCCCTGGGAGCTGTTCGAGGCGATCGGCTGGGTGGCGGTGCTGATGTTGGTGGTGATCAGCGTGATGAACGCCAAGCCGTAGACGTCCGGATTCGCGCTACGCCGCCTTTTTCGCCGGTTTGCCGTCGGATGCCAATCGAACCGACATCCACACCGTCAAGCTCATGCATTTGGGACAGCGCGGAAAGCTTTGCCGTTTTTCCAGTCCGGTCTCTGCCAGACAGCATTCCGTTGCATACACGCCACTGCGAACCACATCTTTTCCGGTTTTCATAAAGACTCCTTAAAAAACGAACGACTTTGCATAGCACGCAGAATGGCAAAACGAATGGTAGCCTTCTGCCTCCGGATCTCGATGATTCTTATGAAGACGGCATGCGGGGATGGGAAGGCGATGGGAATGAGGAGTGGAGAATTTTCCGGCGAAGGGCTGTACATTCCCCGCCTTTCAAAGGCGGGGTGGCTGCGCCATCAATCAATGGGCCCGTTCCTTAGCGGCGCAGACGGGGCGGTTAGTAACTCCATCAACAAAAAGGTGCGCTGCGCGGTTCGTTACTAACCGCTATTACTGCTTCGCCCTGTCGGGCTCGCGCTTTGCCCCCGCCCTCGCGTTCTAACGTTTTAATCGCTCGGGCACCCCGCCTTGAAAAGGCGGGGAATATTCCTTGATTATTGACGACACTTGTCGTTATATGGACGTATCACGAGGAGACAATGGGCTTCCCAAAACTCAGCAAACTGGAACTTCAAATCATGGACACGCTGTGGGACCGCGGCGAGTGTTCCATCCGAGAAATTCAGGAGGCCTTTCCCGAAAAAGGCCGTCCCGGCTTTACCACCGTGCAGACCATGGTCTATCGGCTTGAGGCGAAGAATGCCCTGCGCTGCACCAAGCGGATCGGTAAAGCGAACATCTTCGAAGCGGCGATCTCACGCAAGGCCGCGCAAACCCGGATGATCGACGAATTACTGAATCTGTTCGGCGGCAAACCGGTCATGGCGCACATGGTGAAGTCCGGTCAACTGACACTGGAGGACGTCAAGGAAGCCGAGCAGGAACTCCGCAGGCTTGCAAAAAAGGAGAAGGCCAAATGAATTCCGAAACTCTCCTCTTCCTGGCAAATCATCTCTGGCAATCGACACTCTTCGCCGCAACAGTCTGGCTGATGACTCTGGTGCTGCGGAACAACCGCGCCGCCGTGCGGCATCGGCTGTGGTTTGCTGCCTCGATCAAGTTCCTGATTCCCTTTTCTGCATTGGTAGCCTTCGGAACACACTTTCAGTGGCGGACGGCGCCGGCAGAACCCGTGTTGATCGGCCAGATCGCCACTCCTTTCGTGGCTGCGAGCATCGTGCCGGAGCAACCCGAGCCTTCAAGCCGGATTCCGGAGATTCTCGCTGTCGTCTGGATCCTGGGCGTGATTGTGAACATGACCTGGTGGCTCACGGGGTGGTTGCGGCTCCGTGGCATCATCCGAAAGGCGTCGGCGTTGGATCTTGGTATTCCCCTGCGGGTCATGTCGTGCAGCGAACGTCTGGAGCCTGGGGTATTCGGTATCCTCCGGCCGGTATTGCTGCTGCCGGCAGGGATTACGGACCGGCTGTCGCCGGAGCAGTTTCAGACGGTCGTGGCACACGAGATCTGCCACGTCCGCCGGCGCGACAACCTGACTGCTGCCATCCACCTCCTTGTCGAAGCGCTGTTCTGGTTCCATCCGCTGCTCTGGTGGATCAAGTCGCGGTTGATTGCCGAGCAGGAACGCGCCTGCGACGAAGAAGTACTCCATCTCGGCAATGACCCTCATGTCTATGCCGAATCCATTCTCAAGCTTTGTGAGTTCTACATCGCATCGCCGCTGATCTGCGCGGCAGGCGTCACGGGTTCCAACCTCAAAAGACGAATCGAGGAGATTATGAACAACAGGGTGGCACGTCCACTGAGTTCTGGCAAAAGCCTGGCGCTTGCGGCCGTGGCGACCGCTGCGCTTGCCGTTCCGGTAATGATCGGCGCCGGCGGCGTGAAAGCAAAGCGGCCGGAAATGTCAAAGAAACCGGCTGAAATCCAGCCGCCGGAGCTGGAGCGACTGCAAGCTGCGCCTGTCCGGGGGGCTGCGCCCGGCGCCTATCTGCGCGCCTTAGGCACCGTCGTTGCATCGAACACGGTCACCGTCACATCGCGCGTCGATGGCCAGTTGATGTCGGTCAGTTTTAAGGAAGGAGACATGGTCGCGGCCGGACAGCTTCTGGCATCCATCGACCGGCGTCCTTTCGAGCTGCAACTG
>DASXLG010000202.1 GCA_036496425.1 Terriglobia bacterium
CAAGGGGAAAGTCCTATAACTCTATTGGACCCTTGCTTCAGTTCGGCATTGCTTCATTTCTCCAACTTAAAGCAATAAAGAAACCTTCAATGATGCAATGATCCAATTCATGTTTACACTCAGCTCTGCACCCACTTCACCGGTTTGCCGGTTCCGTCGTCCGATCCGTTGATGAACCAGTCCTTGCCTTCGGGGTCATTGTCCATCGTACTGGAGAAGTCGAAGGGGCCTTGAAATTCCATGTACCGCAAACCGGTCTTGTCCGCGACAAGTTGATGCCATTCGCCTGCCGGGATCAGTACGAGATCTCCTGGTCCAAGCGGCGTTGTGCCGGTGTCCTCGATCACTTTGCCTGTCCCTTCGAAAATCATATAGAAGTGGACGGCGCCACCGGGATTGGTCGGGGTGCCTTCGTGTTTGTGCCGAGGTGAAAAACCGTTGGGTGCGTAGCGCATCAATCCGGCCTGCATGTCCCACGCACCGGAAAGACCTGTTTCCTTATTGACCCAGAAACTGCGTATTCGCGTCTTCCCGGCAGAGATCAGCGATTGCAACCTGTCTTCGTCAAAGTAGTAGCTGCTTGGCGATGTGTTGGAGGGCTTCGCGGCCTGTTTGGGTACATGGAGATGCAACAGACTGAGCGGATGCGCACCCGCCGAAACCGTGGCCTTCTCTTGCGGCTCCAGGTACAGTCCGGTTCCCTTTTTCGCGCTGTGGTTCTGCCCTTTGAATGAGAACTGGCCTCCCTCGCCTTCGAGGACATACAGCAGATGACTTCGGCTTTCCGAATTGAATTCCTGCGACTTGCCGGGGGCGATATCGTGAATCGCCGCGCGCAGCTCCTTCGCTCTATCGTCCGAAGTGACGATCTGGCGAACCGTCCCCGCCGGGCTGGGTTCTCTCCGGCGGTTATTTGTGTCTATTACCGTGATGCTCATCTCTATTCCTCCGGTCTCATTCCAATGTCCAGTCGATCAGTGGGGCCGGTACGCGGTGCGCGCAACTTCGGCGAACGGAGCGGGCGCCGTTTTCGCGCGAATCTCGATCTGCGCATGGCGCTCAACCGTCGGTTTGGTGGATCCTCCATCCTCTTCGCCCCACACCAGCGTGAGTTCGCTGCCGGGCTCGCTGTGCTCGACATTGACCATTGCCAGCGAAATCATCGCTCGCTCATTGTATGTATAGCCGGTGTAAGTCGACAGGCCGACAATTTTGCCACCCTTCAAGACCTTGTCATACGGCAGCGTCGAATAATTCGCGAGGGGCAAATCGACGTACTTCGTAATGTCGGATCCCGGCTGACACATCGAACGGAACCCGCGAGCCAGATCATCACCGTTCCATACCAGCGTGACCTTCTTGCGGCTTGGATTCCCGGCGATCTTTTCGAGCGCCGGACGCCCGACGAAGTCGTGGTCGAATTTAACGAATGGTCCGTATCCCAGGTCGTAAGGCGTGAGGTAATAGTCTGCGATGTTGTCGGAATAAAAGCTCCCCCCGAGCGAAGCCATCGCTTCATAGCTCTGGCCGGTGAGCCATTGCCGGTACGGCTTCATTTTTTCACCGGTATAGATCGCGGGCATCGGAGAGGGAATCCAGCCGGATTCGAGACAACTGGTCGGATATGTCCTCGCGCCCACCTGGCGGATGCCGTATTCCAGGCCGGCTTCGACGATAGCATTCCGCACTTCATCGGCATATTCCCAGGGGCCGAAGAGCTCCCAGCCCGGCTGTCCCACCATTCCGTGACGCAAGGCATGGACGTCCCGCCCTGCAATTTTGAAAACATCCATGTTGAAGAACTTGATGTCCGGTGCGGCCTTGCCGGTCACCTTCTCCATCGTCTTTACGGCGTTCGGACCTTGAACCTGAAAACGGAAAACCTTGCGGCGGCCTTGATTGACGGCGGATCTTTCATCCCGTTCGACCTTGGCGTTGTACTTTCCCGCTCCCACGTTGTACTGGACCCAGCTGGCAGCCGGCGGCCGGCCGACCAGGTTGAACTTGTTTTCGCCAAGGTAAAAGAGGATGGCGTCGCCGATAACGAATCCGTCGTGATTGCAGGCGACAAACTGCTTCGCCTGGTTGACTCTGAAATTCTTGAAAGTGTTGACGCCGAGATCCGAAAACACTTTGAGAGCGTCCGGTCCCTCGACATAGAGATCCGTCATGTGATGCGACTGATCGAAGAGAGCGCAGGTCTCGCGCCAGGAGCGCTGCTCATCTCGCCAATTGGTAAATTCCGAACGCACGACCGGAAAGGCATATGGACCGATCTGCGAATTTCGCAGCATGTGAACCGGATTCCCCGCCGCGTGTAACGCGTCCTCCAGGGTTTTGTAACTCATAAGTGCTCCGTGCCGTTAAATGTTAGCCCGCGTTCAGGAGCGTATTCAGCCCATCCTGAGAAAGCAACAGGAACTTGATACAATCCCGCCCGTGAAGACCGAAGAGAAAGCAGCCGGGTCGTGGCTTGCAGCCGTCGGGCTGAATCTTTCGGAATGGTTTGAGCGGTGGTTTCCGGATGCATTCGCGCTGGCAATTGTCGCTGTGATCATCGTGTTTCTGGCTTGCGTGGGCATCGGCAATTCTCCGGTCCAGACGGCGCAGTGGTTCGGCGCCGGGTTCTGGGACCTCGTGACATTCACGATGCAGATGACGATGATCATCATCAGCGGCTATGCGCTCGCGACGGCGCCGCCCGTTTATGCGGTGATTCTTCGAATCGCCCGTATTCCGGCGAACGGCAGAAGTGCCGCGGCGTTTGTCGGACTATTTTCGATGCTGGCATCGCTGCCGTCCTGGAGCTTCAGCCTCATTTTCAGCGGTTTGCTGGCGCGCGAAGTGGCGTATCGCGTTCGCGGCGCGGACTATCGCGCGATCGGAGCCGCCGGTTACCTTGGCGTCGGCAGCGTCTGGGCGCTGGGGCTATCATCCTCGGCGGCGCTGATCATGGCTGCTCCCTCATCGCTTCCCCAATCCATTCTGCAAATCAGCGGCGTCATCCCACTGTCGCAAACTCTTGGTTTATGGCAAAGCATCGCCATTGCTTGTGTTTTGATTGCGGTGTCGATGACGATTGCGTTTTACTCTCATCCCTCCCACGGCCGGGCGCGGGACATGGAAGCGATGGGAGTCCGATATGAACGCGTGATGCCGCCGGCCGGCAAGGCGGAAAGGCCCGGCGAGCTGCTGGAATACAGCCCGGTCCTGACGTTAGTGATCGGCTTTTTCGGCATCGCCTACATGGTTCGAGAGGTCGGCGACAAAGGCTTCAGCGTTATCCTCGAGCTCAATCACTACATCTTTCTGTTTCTGATCGCCGGCCTTCTGCTTCACTGGCGGCCGCGGTTTTTCGTAGACGCCGTGACAGCGGCCGTGCCTTCAGTGGCCGGGGTGCTGATCCAATATCCGTTGTATGGCGGAATCGTGAAGATGATGACCGAGTCCGGACTGGCGAAACGGCTCGCTCACTTTTTCGTAGCCGTATCCACGCAACATACCTTTCCCGTGCTCGTGGGCATCTATTCGGCATTTCTCGGCTTGTTTGTGCCCTCGGCGGGCGGAAAATGGCTGATCGAAGCGCCATATATATTGGATGCGGCAAAGTCATTGCATGTTCATCCCGGCTGGACGGTTCAAACCTACAATGCGACGGAGGCTTTGGCCAATCTCATCCATCCGTTCTGGATGCTGCCGCTGCTGGGAATTCTCGGTTTGAAAGCCCGCGACATCGTCGGCTATTCCATGCTGCAATTCGCCGTTCACGTGCCGCTGGTACTCGCGCTGGTCTGGCTGCTCAACTACACATTGCGGTGATGAAATGATTCCGTTGTCAGTCTTGGACCTTTGTCCGGTTCCGCGGAATTCGACCGCGGCCGACGCGTTCCATAATTCTCTGGATCTCGCTCAGCATGCCGAGCAGTGGGGTTATCGGCGCTACTGGCTGGCGGAGCATCACAACATGCCCGGCATCGCAAGCGCCGCGACATCCATTCTCATAGGACACATTGCCGGCGGCACGAAAACGATCCGGGTGGGCTCCGGCGGAGTGATGCTGCCGAATCACTCCCCCCTTGTGATTGCCGAGCAATTCGGCACTCTGGCGTCGCTCTACCCGGACCGCATCGATCTTGGACTGGGGCGGGCGCCGGGCACCGATGGGCTGACGGCTCGAGCGCTGCGCCGAAGTCATATCGAGAGCGTCGAGGAGTTTCCGCGCGATGTGCAGGAATTGCTCGCTTATTTCAGCCCGGCTGAGCCGGCACAGAGAATCCGTGCCGTACCCGGTTCGGGAATGGCTGTTCCGATCTGGCTCCTCGGATCAAGCCTCTTCAGCGCGCAACTGGCCGCGAAGCTCGGATTGCCGTTCGCCTTTGCCTCACACTTTGCGCCCGCGGAATTGGCACACGCACTGCGCCTTTATCGCGGCGAATTCCAGCCATCGCGGCAGCTGGAGCGGCCCCATGTCATGTGCGGATTGACTGTCATAGCCGCCGACACGGATGCGGAAGCGCGACGTCATTTCACGTCGATACAGCAGTCGTTCATCAACCTCCGGCGGGGGATGCCGGGCCAGATCCCTCCGCCGATCGACGATATCGACGCGTTTTGTCCGCCCGAGGAACGCGCCGGAGTCGACTATGCGCTTTCGTGCTCTGTCGTCGGCGGTCCGGATACCGTCGAGCGAGGCCTTGCTTCGTTCATCGAATTCACTGCCGCCGATGAACTGATGATTACGGCGAACCTGTACTCCCACACAGCGCGTCTGCGCTCATTCGAAATCGCCGCGGAAATCAATCGTGCGATGGACGCCCGCTGATAGCCGCGATTGTCGTATGCCGCCATCTTTTCAGGCACAACCGCGCTGAGGCGGTTCCGCATGCTGGTCCGCCAGGATCCTTATATATAAGGACGCCAAGATCGGCACGACTCCATCGGGCTGGGCCGAAGCCGGCGGGCACATGGGAATCAGCGAGTACCTGAAGCAGTTGTAGGCGCAGCCCGAGAAGCGCAAGTGCGATAGTGCGCAGCCGTAAACTCATTTACTTCGGCTTCTTCACCTCGTAGTTCCAACCGGAAGGAGTGTTCGCGGGCATGATCCGGATAAACGCTTCGACGGCGTGGATTTGTCCGCCATAGACCTTGAATGCCTCAAAACAGGTCAGGGCATTGCCGGGACCGTAGCTGTTCGTATCGCCGAAATCGAGGTACATGAGAACGATTCCCATTTCCTCATCGACGGCGGCAATCCGATAGCTCACGTCCGGATGAGCGATCACCCGCTGCGTGAGGATATTTTCGCTGCCCGCCCGCGCCCCCGGCCCGGCCATGATATTTCCGTTCTCGATCCGATAAGCATCGGGAGCGAACGGCGCATGGACGGCCTCGAAGCTGCCGCCGGCTTTCAGTCCGGCCGGATAGAACTCCGCAATACGGATCAGATCGGCACGCGGCATCTTCTGCGAAGCATCGGGAACGACGTTCATGCCCGGATGAGATTTGGTGAGCGCCTCGATCGCGAATAGCGCGCCCTCGGTCCGGTTGCGCGTCACCATTGTTTCGATCTCTGCGATCTTTCTGTCGGCGATCTTCAACCGCAATGCCAGCATGACGGGATTACCGCCTTCTTCGACGATGGCATGCGACGCCGCCTGGCCGTCGCGTACATCGAGGAAGTCCTGCCGGTAGGAGCGGAGGCCCGATGCGCCTTTCCAGAGCCCCTCGCCCAGAGTCAAAGTCCTGGTGTCTTCGGTAAAGCGCACGCCGGACGCAAGCGGAAGCGATTTCGGATCGTGAGCGGCCATCGCGTTCAAATATTGCGTAATGAACCCGCGAAGGCATTCCCGGTCGCAGGTAGTTTGAGGGGCCGCTGGAGAAGACGCCCCGATCCATGCAAAAGGCGCCAAAAGGGCGAACAGGCAGAGCGCAATAGCGCGTTTCATAGGGTCCTCCGGTAGAATAGTCTCATGAGCAAACCGGTAATGCTTGAAGTCTTCACAGACTTTGTCTGACCCTGGTGCTATCTCAGTACCGGGCGTATTGAAAAGCTGAAACAGAATTTCGCAATCCACGTGCAATGGGTGTATTTCCCTCTGCACCCCGATACGCCACCCCAGGGACTCCTGCTGAAAGATCTGTTCGCGGGGCGCAATTTCGATCTGGAAGCCATGCATGCACGGATGAAAAGTCTGATGGATGGCGAAGGCCTGCCGTATGAACGGCGGTCCCACACGTACAACAGCAGGCTGGCGCAGGAATTGGCGAAGTGGGCGGACTCGAAACCAGGCTTCGAAGCCATCCATCAGGCACTCTACCGGGCGTATTTTGTGGAAGGGCGCAACATTGGCGATATTGACGTGCTCATCGACATTGCTAAAAAAGTGGGATTGCCGGAAGACGAAGCGAGGACCGTCCTCGTCGAGCGGACGTTCAAAGACCTCATCGATCTGGACTGGCAGAAAGCCGGCCGGTACGGCATCAGCGGTGTGCCGAGCTTTGTCGCAGGAGGCACGAAAGTCATTGGCGCACAGCCGTACGAAGTTCTTGCCCAGCAGTTGCGCGCTGCGGGCGCGGCCCCGAAGTAATGGATACGCCGGGTGCGAACGCCTTGAAGTACGGCCGCGTCGAGCGCGAGCGCCGTTTCCTGCTGCGCGCTGTTCCGGAGGGCAAGTTCATCCGCAGCCGCCGCATCACCGATCGTTATCTACGCGGCACGCGCCTCCGCCTGCGGGAAATCGTCGACCCGGCAACCACCGGCACCGTGTACAAGCTGACGCAAAAGATCCCGGCAACAGCCGCCACGCCGCCTCTTGTTACGACGATCTATCTGACGCGCGCGGAGTACGACGCGCTGGCCGCACTGCCGGCCGACCTCCTGACGAAGACGCGCCACAGCCTGCCGCCGTTCGGTATCGACGTGTTCGATCCGCCTCACGCCGGTCTCGTGCTCGCCGAAGCCGAGTTCGATGACGATGCGGCGATGCGTGCGTTGTCGGTGCCGAGCGGCTGGATAGAGGTGACCGACGACGCTCGCTATGCCGGTGCAACCCTCGCGTCCGGCCAGATCTGATCCTGCGTCTGCTTGTAAAGTACGGGACCGAGGAATCTAGCGGCTCTGGCGAGTTGAGAAAACGGGAGAGACCGTGCGCCTCAAGGGCGCTGTTGGCCAGTGGGGAAAGGACCCACCCTGAGAAAACCGGTTTCAGGTAGCTGATGAGCGGCGGAAAAGGAATGGCGCCGAAGGCTCATGACAAAGTCCGCGAAAGGCGTGTCAGCCCATCGATGGCGTGGAGGCCTTTAAGACCGTTCGCTCGTGATCACGTCCCGATCGATAGGCGCTGGCGCCGCTCTGCGGCGCTTTCGGACGTGGCACTCCAGTTCCGCCGGTCAGGCAATGAGAATGCGTTATTCATAGAGGGCGGTGAGTTTGCCATCCTTAATAATTCGTGTTGTATCGAATGCGATTCACCACCTGTGCTCTTCTTATGATTCTGGCCGGCCCTCTTTTCGCAGCCGCCCAGCGTCCCGTGGAAATCGAATTCGGTGTTCGGACCGGAACGACTTTTACGCTTCCGCTGGAATCGCAACTGACCGGGCCCGCCGCCCTTTTCTCCACTCAGGCGTTTTCAAGACCTTCGATTTCGGTGGGACCCGTAGTCGCGGTTGTTGTTCAGGATCGAATCTCTATTCAATTCGATGCCTTATATAAGAGGATCCGGTACAACTTCTCTTCCACGGCCGGTAATCCGGTGATTTCCTCGTCGACCGAGCTATCGTCATGGGAATTTCCTCTGCTCGCCGATTACATCGTCTTGCATAGGTCCATCCGGCCTTTTGGTGGCGGCGGCATGATCCTGGCTGAAAGTCTGTCCGGGACGTTTTTGAGCCAGACGCCGGCTTATGTGATCAACGGTGGCCTGGAGTTGCGCATGTCGCGGGTTGTGATCCGCCCGGAATTGCGGTACACGCACTGGTCTAGCGTTCTTCAGGAGGTTGACGTTGCGCGGCGTGAAAACCAATTCGAATTTCTGGTTGGATTTTTATTTCGTGGCTTGAAACGTTAATGCGCAAAGCCGCCCTGTTTATTATTGCCGGGATTTTCATCTCGCCTGAGATCGCCTTCGGTCAACAACGGGTCGTATTCGAGTTGGGATTCCGCGCCGGAGTGCCAACCACCAAAGGCCTCGAATCCAGCTTTACGGGAATGCCCGGTGTATTTACGGTTCAACCGTCTTTCGAAAGACCGTCTTTCACGGCGGGTCCATCATTTGGGGCTATTTTGTATGATCGGGTTATGGTCCAGCTCGATGCCCTGTACAAGCCGGTCCGTTTCGCGAATAATCAGACGTTTCAATCGGGCACGAGCAGCACCGTCACAAGAGGCGGTTCCTGGGAGTTTCCGCTCGTATTCGATTACCGTTTCCTCCAGGGCCGTATCCGTCCCTATGCTGGAGGGGGCAGCGTTGTCGGTCAAACCCTGTGGGGTACCTCCGATTCCTGGACGTACTTCGATTCGGGAGCTGTGGAACATTTCCGCACACAATTTCAAAACTTCGATAATCAGTTTCCCGCTTACGTGGCCAACGCCGGCCTCGAGTGGGACCGCTCTCGTCTCGCGATTCGCCCGGAACTGCGGTATACGCGTTGGGACAGTAAAACCTTTGATGACCCGAAAAGACGTTCGGATCAATTCGAGATCCTGATCGGCCTCTCGGTCCGATGAACAGGTTCGCGCCGAGTTCTCAAAGCCAAGCATTTCGGGGTTTAAGTGCAGGAAAAGCAAGCTGCGTGGCGGGCGCCACTTATAGAAAACGTTGGCCGCCCGCCATGCTTAAGCCGAAGGCTTAAGCATGCCTGCGCGATATCGGAATCAACGTGCGCGATCCGGTTCTTTTGGTAGGTGGCATGTTGAATCCGGCATGCGCCCCCTGACTTCAATATGCAGCCCGTTGCCTTAAGTCTGGCGGATGTTCGATCGCGTATGGCACTCCTTAGCTGCTGACGTCGACCGTCCGATTGTGGTCTGCCACACTTTGAATCCGTGTTCGCGACGTTAGATCGGGCGAGCGGCCCGTTAGATTACGTATGCGATGCGTTGGACAAGGATGGCAAACGAAGGCTGAGGTATGCGGGGCATTGATTCGATGTGGTGCGTATTGCCTTAACGGCCGGACCATCGATTTCATGTGTGGCATGCGTTGAATGGAGACCGCTAACACCAAGCGTGGTTGTGACCCATGCTGCCTTGGGCGTACAGGGCATTAGATTCCGTATGGCATTCCCAAGCTTAAGGGTGGCAGGCGTTAGATTAGGGATCCAGGGCGCTGGATCAGGTCTGCCACCCGTTGAATTACGCCTGCAACCGATCGATTCACGCATTAAACCCTTACTGCAGATTTGACCCGAAAAAAATTTAACCCGTTTGCTTTGTTTGAGTGAAGTGATTTCTTGCCAGAAATGGTGCATTTAGGATGACAGCTTTTTGAGGGTCCCATCGTTGTATATAGTAGGGCTCGCAACCGAGAGCCTGCAGCGATTCCAATAAAAACTCAAAAGAAAGGAGGACAAGGATGTCCAAAAGTAACACTGTCCAGCTCATCAAGCCATTGGATGGCTTCGGCAACGTCGCGGACGTGGATGTGATTATACGTGCAACTGCGATCCAGACGGCCATGACCGGCAACGCGAACTACCCCGCTCCACCGGTCGATCTGGCGGCCCTGAAGACGAACATCGACGCTTTCGTGGCGCTCGTCGCGCAAGCGGCCGATGGAAGTAAGAAGGTCATTGCCGAAAAAAACAAGCAACGCGCAACCGTCGTGGAGATGGTGCGGATGCTTGGCCGCTACGTGGAAGGCGCATCGAAAGGTGATATGTCGATCTTCCAGACGAGCGGCTTCCAGTCTGCTTCAACGACAAAGACGAAATCACCGCCGTTGTCGGAGACGATCCGCAAAATCGCCCATGGCCCCAACAGCGGACAGGCCACTATCTGGCTGCGTTCGCTGAAGGACGCGTTGAGCTACACCGTCCGTTATGCGCCCATGGTGAATGGCGCGGCGCCCACAACGTGGACCGAGCAACCTATCGGTCTGCTGACGGCGCCCGTGCTGCTCACGGGTCTGACACCGGTCACTACCTATGCGTTTCAAACACGTGCCACGTTGAAGAACCACACGTACACGGACTGGAGCGACTCGGTAACGTTCATCGTGACGTAGCCGTTAGGGGGCGCACACCCGGATTCCCGAATTAATTCGGGAATTCGGGTCCACCGGGATGTCACCTTTATATGTGGACACGGCGCCGGTCCACCTTCCCAGGAGCACCGGAGATGGTTGGAACGCGGGCGGCCGCGGAGCAGGGTTGGTTGATGCGGGAGCTGCGCGCCACTTGGGCAAAAGCGTGACCAGGATCTTGTCAACAACCTCTCCTGGCCCGCAATCGATGGAGTTACACAGCACCACGACGGCGATTTTCTCTGAAGGGACCAGCCGCAGGAACGAGGCGACTCCTGCCATGCTCCCATCGTGTGCAACGCTGCGATAACCATAGAAAGAATCGTTGATGAGCCACCCGATTCCATAGCCCGTACCGGCTTCCGGATTGGACGGCGCCGGTTGGCTTTTGCATCTCGTCGATCGAAGCATCCGAAAGGACCGGCGTCTGGTCGGCAAGATCTGCCTTCAGGTGGTACATCCCGAAGCGCACAAGATCATGCGCACTGGAGAAGATGGCGGATGCGCCGCGATGATCAAAATCGTAAAGGCGAGCGCGAAGAGGATGGGCATGAGCCATTCTGCCCGGACGCATTCTAAGATGCAACATCCGGAATGAGTGCCGCGGTATCCAAAGTTATCCCGGGCGCCGTTGTGAGAGTACGCGCTTTGCCCACTGGATATCCTTTCGTTTGGGCGCGCCGTGTTGTTCGATCAAATCGCGAAGAAGCGCTCGGAGCGATTCGCGCCGTCCCTGTTCCATACTGCACGCTTGGATTTGGTGGGTTACCGAGGACCGCCGGTGGCGTGTCTGCGAATCAGGCGGCTTTTCGCGCGATCACCTGCAGTCGCACATAGTCTGCCGTCCATCGTCCCTGTTCGTCGCACAGCGACGGCCGCAGCAGCTCGACGATCTCCCTGACGATCCGCTGGCGCAGATCGCTGCCAACGTTCGCCAGCACGGCGCCGCCGAAGGTCTCCAGCCAACCCTCCATGCCGGTGGGCAGCGGCGTCGGCCGCGGGAATAGCCGGATGTCGTCGACGGCGAGACCGCGCGACTCTAGCACGCGGCGGTAGTCCCCGGGCGCGGGGTAATACCACGGCCAGTCGATGTCGATGTGATACCGCGCGAGCACCGCGCGGATGGCGACGGAAATCGCCGCGACGTTGGTGTGGCCGCCGAGCTCGGCGACGAAGCGGCCGACCGGTTTCAGCGCGCGAACGATGCCGGCGGCCGCCGCATCGGCGTTCCGCACCCAGTGCAGCACGGCGTTGGAAAAAACGGCGTCGAACTCCCCGTCAAAGCTCAAGGCGGCGGCGTCCATCACGCGGGCATCGATGCCGAGACCGCGCGCGGCGGCGACCATCTCGGCCGATGAATCGACGCCGACGACGGTCGCTCCCGACGCGATGATGTCGCGCGTGAGTGTGCCGTTGCCGCAGCCGAGATCCAGGATGCGCTCACCCGCACGCGGCGCGAGTCGCGCCAGGATGTTCGCGCCGAGCGCAGGGACGAAGCCGGCGTTCTCCGCGTACTGTGATGGATTCCAGGGCTGAGACATAACGGTCAGGCCAGTAACCGCTGCGCGCCGTCCCAGATCTGCGCCACAAGGTCGCCGGCCTTTACCGCTTCCGCGCGCATCGCGGCACACTGGGCATCGAAATCAGGCGGGGTCGCATCGGCGGCGGCAGGAACCGCCGCGCCCCAGTTGGCGAGAAAGTCGCGCACTCGCGTTTCGTGTCCGCGGTCGCGCACGGCCGCCGGATCGCGAGCGCCCCGGTTAACGCTGGGCCGGGCGTTCAACAGCCCCTGAATTCTCTCGACGACTTCATCGCGATGAGCCAGGAACATATTCTAGGCGAGGGCTCTGCGTCTTCGCCGCGAAAGACCGGCGATCGCGATCAGACCGAAGAGACAACCTCCCGCGCCACCGATACCAGCAATCGCCATCCGGTCAGGACCGATCGGGGCATCTGGTAAAAAAGGCGGATCCACTATGACAAATTGCGCACCCTTTTGCCGGGTCTCCAGGTATTCGGTCATGCGCGCTTCTTCTAACCTGGCAAAAACCGACTTATACGTAGATTGAAGCATTTCGTAATCGAGAGCATGAACAATTGCGTCTCCTTTTCCGGTTCTTTCGGGCGAAAGGAGTTTGCTTTTTTCGGTGAGGCGTTTGCCCAGCTCGTCGAGTTGGACCTGAAGGAACAACACGCTGCCGTACACCTCCTGTTCGCGACTCTGGCTACTCTGTTCCAAGAACAGCGTAACCAATTTGCTCGCGATCTTCTGAACCGTTTTAGGATCCCGTCCCACGAAGCGCAATGTGAATGCGATATTCCCGCTCTTTTCATATCCAGGATCGACGGTGATACTGATGCTATCCCGTATCTGCTGAACGCGTTGGTCGAGTGTTAGCCGGTCTTTCCCGGAATCGACGAGTGAGAATTCCCGGATCAAGTTTACAAGGTTGGTGCGGCTCAGTAAGAGCTGCCTTGTCCCATCGAGCTGCTGAATGATGTGTGAACTTGTTGTCAGGCCAGGGGCGACAACAGCGGGTACATCCGCCGGTTTTGTGATTATCAACGCTTCCGATGCATAACGTACCGGCAAGAAAAAGGACAAACCGTATGCCGCCAACGCAAAGAGCGTGGTTGTCATAGTCAGCAGGGATTTCCAACCGCTGAACAGTGTGAAGAAGTTGCTCGGATGATCGTGCAATTCGGACATGCTGTCCTCATTAACCGCGCCAAAGGCGCTTCGGCGCGTAAAAGTTAAAGCAATCGCAAAGGCGAGTTTGCTTGGGCGGCTATGAATGGCCTTCAGTTCTGCCAGCCATTCTTCTTCCATGCGAAGCACCAGTGCCGGGGGCAGGCGGCGCGCGCGTGCCCGCACCAGCAATTCAGAAATAGCCGTCGCAGCAGCAAGGAGTGCGGCGCCAATAACCGTGAGTAGAACGATGACGATGACGATATCACTCATGCGAGGCCCAGCTTGGCCGCAGGATTGACGCGCGGCAAAGAGAGGTCAAGCAAGGCTTCGCGTGCAACGCGAGCTCCTTCCTGCGTCATTCTGTAAAATCGCCGCCTGGGCCGTCCAAGCGATTCCGGCCTTTCCCTTTCCCAGCGGCTCTCAAGCAGACCGGCCTGTTCAAATCGGAGCAGAATCGGATACAGCGTGCCCGAAGAAATATGCGCCGCGGCCAGCAGGTCCGTTCCTGCAAGTTCGACACGAACATCTTCCGTGAACGCGTCCAGAAAGACTCGAAGCACACGTAAACCTTGCTGTGAGAGACGAAGGGTGGATGGCATGGTCGTAACTCTACATAGGGGTGGCCGGAATGTCAAATCACCCGTCTTCTGCGCTATTTCGCCGGACGGCGCGACTCCCCGGGTACACGGGACGCCGTATAAGCGGCGATATCCAGCATGTCTTCCGCGCTCAGTTTCGCGACGACGGGTTTCATAAGGTCTGTCCACACACCTTTGCGGGTGCCGAGCTGCATATCGTGCAACTCACGCACGACATAACTTGGAGAGCGGCCTGCAATTCCGGGCACCGGGCCGAGGCCTTCGAGATCCGGGCCGTGGCAGACGCCGCACTGCGTTGTCTTGCCGGCTCCGGTTGTGACCAGCGCTTCACCTTTCTTGATGCTGCCCGGGGGAGCGTACGCGATGAAGCCGGAGCGGGGATTCCGCAGGCTCTCGGTGTCTTCTGTTTTCTCCGGCACTTCGATAATGCGCATGCCGATCGGCTCCTTGCCCGCCTGGTCGCCTTCGAGCATGAGGAACAGGCCGCCGGCGATGCGCGTTTTCGGCACGGTGTCGGCTTCGACGACGCGTATCCATGGCGTCCACTTCATCGATGAGAAATAGGCCGCCGCGGCTTTGATTTCGTCATCCGTCATGGCTTTGGCAAAGGCGATCATCCGATTCGTGTTCGCCTTCCGAGTGTCGGCGCTCTTACGCAGGTCGTTCTTGAAATCCATCATCGTCTGCACGAAATACGAGTACGGTAAACCGGAGACACCCGCGTTTTCGGCGCGGCCTTTTCCATTCGGATAGTGGCAAAGGCTGCAGGCGTTGATCTGCGCGTCGCGCCTGCCGTGCGCGACGATGTCGGGCATTGGAGGATGGTCGCCAGGGAACCAGTCGGCCGGGCCAAAACCATCGCGGATCTGAGCAAGCGTGAACGATCCTGTGCTCCCCGGGAGCTGATGGAGCGTTGTGTCGGGCGCCGGCGCGGCGCCGCTGCCACGGCCGCCCTGTCCGCCTCGTCCGCCCGGAGGTACGGCCGGAGCAGCGGTTGCCGCTGCAGGTCCGTCAAAACCGTAAGCCCACGGTGATGGCGCAGCGGGTTGTTGAGCAGCGAACGTCACTGCCACCAGAACGGACGTCAGAGCGACAAACTTCCACATAGGTTCCTCCCTTGAAACGATGTGGAAGAAGAAACCACAAAAGGCACAAAAAGCACACTAATTTCGTGTTCCGGACAGACCGAGATAACCGAACCAGAAAACAATCGATGTTGCAAGCACGGCAATGCGTGCTCCATACCCGATACTGCTCGGGGAGACGAATCCTTCAATCAGACCGGCGAATATGAGCATGACCATCACTCCCAGCTCGATCGTCAGCGCGGAAACGGCCACGCGTCGCAGAGCCACGGCGCGGCGTACCTCCCCCGGAGCTATCACGGCGCGCGCCAGCATCAAACCGGCAGCGCCCGCAAGGGTGATGGCGAGCAGCTCTGTTCCGCCGTGCGGCATGATCCAGCCCCACAGCGACGAGCTATTGCCTTTCGACGTCATCCATCCGGCGACTGCTCCGAGTTGAATTCCGTTGGTAATCAATACAAACGCCGTGCCGACACCAGCCGTCAATCCGAAAGCAAAAGAAAGCAGAGTGACCTGAATGTTATTCGTAAGAATTGTGGAAGCGACTACCGGCCGGGCAAGGGTCGGGATGTCATGCATCGATTCGCGGCGCGCGGGTTGAAAATCCAGGAACCCGGCGGGTACAAGGTCGTACCCGAGCTCCGGATGTACCTGGACAGCGAAGAAGCTTACGAACGAAGGTCCGAACAGCAATAGGGCCGAAAGACCGACGGATCCAAGATGGCTCCGGACCGCGATCGGAAAGGCTTTCAGCCAAGAGCTTTTCGGGACCGGCTTGACGTCCAGCATTTTGCGATACAGAACCCCATGGGCCCGGACTGCAATGTTGTTGAGGTGGCGGACAACCGCCGAACTGCGTCCCATGGAACGCGCGCGCGAAAGGTCGCATCCCAGCGTCCGGTACTCCTCGATAATGCCTGCCAGTTCATCCGGTCTGAGACGCCAAAGGTCTCGCTTGCCTGCCCCTTCGAATCGCTGTATCCGTTGATTGAATTGCCGCCACTGCCGGCGTTTTGCATCCGCTGCGTCTTCAGTAACACCATCCGATGAAGCCTTCGGCGCGGAATCCGCAAGTTTCATGATTGTCTGCAGCGCCTGTTCGCAAATGTGAAACCGCTCCGGCCGCTTTTCGATTTCCTTCGGGTCCTCGCCGACTGCGGAAAGTAACGGGGACGCGATCCTCCATGCGAGCGCCTCGCGCTGCGCAACCGGCAAAGACTCGCGGCGAGCGAGAAACCGTTCAATAACCTGCATCGAGTTTGCCTCGATCCGCAGGCCGCCGGCCATGATTCCCGTCCGGACCCTGCCGCGCTCTGCTTTCAGAATCCATGTCGTACCCCAGCGCGATACACGTTCAGTGGGTTCAAGCCTCGCAATGTCCACAACGACAATTGTTCCGGCCAGCAGGTCGCCAAGCCGCTTCCCCCTCTTCGAAATCAGGATCGCGAGCGCGCCCACCACGCATGCCGGGGGAGGAAGAGTATCTGCCACTCGAACCAGATTACGCAGAGCCGACTCGCGCCAGCCGACGGGCAGCCCGTCGTCTTTGACGACGCGGATCCCGGCCCACTTCTTTCCGGGCGTTTGGCCGTTATTCAAAGCTTCAAAGAAGAGGAAATATCCCCATGTGACGATGAAGTAGGCGATCACAGCCACTGCAAGAACCCAGGAGCCTGTCGCTTGAGAACGGACGGTCAAGAGACCCGCAATTCCCATGACGACGGCAGCCAAAATCAAGACAATGACGATTCCCCCAATCAGCATCGAGTCTGCAAGCAGCGCCAAGAACCGTGAGCCGACGCCTGCGATGTCAAAATCGAGTTCAAAGTGATCGGGCGTAACGACAGAGATATGCTCATCCATTACTGTAGATTCGCCTTTCGGATTTCCAGGTAGCGCCGGATCAATTGGACCGTGAGAGCTTCCGGTGCGGCTTCGAGAGTAAGTATTCCCTTGTTGCGCATCTTTTCGAGCGCGATTTGACGCTGCAACTTCAGGCTGGCAGCGGCGGCCTTGAGATATGTCTCATCCACTGTTCCGGGAGCGGACTCCGCAATTGCTCCGATCGCCGGCTCGGTCAACACAACGCACAAAACCAGGTGCCGCGAAGTTGCCCGGGTGAGATTCAGGAGAAGACCGGCACTGCCGGCGGCATCGAGAACATCGGTCATCATAATGAGCAGGCTTCGCCGTTTCAGTTTATCCATCATTTGAGCGACCACCTGCCAGTAGTCGGATTCGACCTGTTTGACTTCCACGACTGAGAGCGAATCGAGAACACGCGGCATGATCGATGTACCGCGGCTGGGCGGGACAAAAGACTCGATGCGGTCCGAAAATGTGGATACGGCGATCGCATCACCGCGCTTCTGAGCAACATAACTGAGCATGACGGTGGCGCTGAGGGCATGCTCGAATCTCGAACGGTCTCCAATTCTGGATGCCATCAAGCGTCCCGCATCGATCATGACCGAGATCTGCTGGCCGCGCTCGGTCTGCAGGTTTCGCGTGATGAGATAGCCGCGCTTTGCGCTGATCTTCCAGTCGATCATTCGGGGATCATCGCCCGAATAGTAAGTGGACAGGCTCTCGAAGTCTGTACCATGGCCGCGCACGCGGCGAGGCCGCCGGACATCGTCATCCAGCCGGCTGATGCGCGCGATCAGATGAGATTCCCCGGTCGTCGAAAATCGTGGATAGACTCGGACTTCAGCGGCGCTCGCTATCCGCACCTGCTTCTCCATTAGAGCGCCGCGCCGGCCGATGCGCGCGGCCAGGCTGCTGAGCTGATACCGGCCGCGTTTAAGCGCTTTGATCTGATACGCAAATTCACACTCTGTATTTCCCGCGAGCTGCAACTCCGGAATGGCAGTGAGCTGCTCCAACCCCGGCGGCAGTTCATCCCGCATGACTACGCGGAGAGAAGCCTTCGAGCGGTTCCGCAGCAGAATGCGAACGTCCGTTGCCGCCCCTAAGGAAAAACGGCCGAAGTCCCGGTCGATTTCGAACGCTCCGCCATCCGGAACCGACCGGTAGTCCATGAGAGATACGACAGCGAGGGACACTAAATACAATGCTCCGACGACCCATCCCGCCGGAAAAAGAAAGGACAGCAGCCACAGCGGAGATCCGAAAACAACAAGGCGTAGGAGACGGGTAGTGGGAACCATCAGCGCGGTATCGGGACACGCTTCGTCAGCTCATCCAGACAGGAATCGGCGGTCAACCCTTCGATTTCGGCTTCGGGTGTAAGCCTTACGCGATGCCGGAGCACGGACAAAACAACATCCCGAACTTCGTCGGGTGTGACGTATGAATTACCGCGCACCAAGGCGCGCGATTTTGCGGCGCGAAGAAGCATGACGCCGGCTCGCGGGCTGGCGCCGAGCCCGAGGCTCGAAGCCGATCGGGAGTTCCGGATAAGGTCGACAATGTAGTTGACGATCGATTCGTCGACCTCGACCCGGTTCGATGCGAGGCGGATCTGCAGCAACGTTGCCGGGTCGAGAACCGGTTCCACAGAGGCCTCCGGATGCTGAATGCCTTCGCCAAGACTGTGCATCCGCGCGATCATCCGGCGCTCCGCTTCGAGAGTGGGATAGTCCACGATGATTTTCATCATGAAGCGGTCCAGCTGAGCTTCGGGCAGCGGATAGGTTCCTTCATATTCAATCGGATTCTGTGTCGCAAGCACCGTCAGAAGGGGCGATAAACCGTGCGTCACGCCGTCGATGGTAATCTGACCTTCCTGCATCGCTTCCAGCAGCGCCGCCTGGGTTTTGGCAGGAGCGCGATTGATTTCATCGGCGAGGACAACATCAGCAAACAATGGGCCGGGACGGAAATGAAACTCCGACGATCTCGGCTCGAACACGTTAACGCCCGAGACATCCGCCGGCATTAGATCCGGAGTGAATTGGATGCGTGAAAACTTTGCATTGATCGACGCCGCAAGACAACGCGCAAGAAGCGTTTTTGCGACGCCGGGAACACCTTCAATCAGCGCGTGGCCGCCGGCGACCACAACGACGATCAGGTCATCGATTACAGATTCCTGACCTTCAATCAAATTCGCCAGATTTTGTCTGAGCTTAGCCAGCAGTGCCTGAACGTCTGCCCCGGGCAAGTCCATCAGTGAAGCTCCTCGCGATCGTTGCCGCCTTTTGTCCGAACTGAACGAAATCAGTGTCGGATAACACCTGCGTCGAAGCCGCAGCTTTTGCAGCCTGCGCATAGGAATCCAGATCCGCTCGTTCAATCCCCAGAGGACCCGCTAACCGTTCGCGGACAGCTGCGTCCATCAGATCAATGCGCTGGCGCAGAATCGTTGAAACATGCGCATTCAGATACTGTTGCATGATTGTCGCAGCCAGGATCCGCGCGCGCGCCGCACTGAATAAGCCGCCGAGAGCCTGTACGGTATCCACGGGATTGGTTCGTTCAACCGGCAATTCATCAATCGGTGCTCCGAACCTGCGCCGGCAGCCGAAAATGTAAATCAGACCCGCCAATGAAAGCTGCGCGCACATCAACCCCCATGGGGTGGCGCTGAACATCGCCATAAGCGAAATCAGGCCACGCTGGGAAGCGAATCCAAGATGATATTCATCGAATAATGCGCCGCCGCCCCATTCCGAGCATCGTTGGGCAAGCCAGACTGCATTGTCGGTCTTACTCAGACTCGAATTTGAAAACGCATGATCATCCGCCACAAAAACGATTCTGCCCTTACCAACTGAAGTGATGGCCGCAGACTCCGTACCGCGGCCGGCGCCAGGACCGGCATGTATGGCATGCCGGTCGAGGAAATTCGGTACGGGACTCTTCGCGGAACTCTGGATGATCCAATCCGTATTGGACGCGAGTATCAATTGGCCGCCGGATCTGATCCATTCATCGAGTGCCCTGGCCTCATCCTGGCCCATGGTGTCGGGATGCATGACAATCAGCGAAGCGAAACCGGTGCGAGAGGGACGCTTCAGTTCTGTGAGTGGAAGACGCCACTGGCCGACGGAAGGCAATGCCCGCTGGAGGACAAGATAGATGGCCCGTCCGCCGCTGGCATCGGTGAAGAAAGTCGATGGTCTCCGCAAAACAGTATCGGTGGACGGATTCGCAGAAAGGGCGGAGATCGCCAGAATCAATATGAAACAGATACCCGCGGCCAGCACTGCCGTCCATAGGTTCGACCGCGCTTCTTTCACGAGCCCGCCTTTACCGCAAGCTGCCGGACCTGTGCCAGAAGTTCGCCGGCGTGGGCACAATCGAAATCACCGTGGGCATAAATGACGCGTTCGTAGGCGTTGGTCAGCTCGCGCAGGGCGGCAGCTCCGTCGGCGCCAATGGCGCATTCGCGAATGTAGTCGCTGTTGGTTTTCCACCGCACAAATCGGATCTGGCCTGCTCGATCCAGAATGGATAGGAGAATGCGATGCGTTATCCAGATGGCTCTGTAGATATCGCCTTTGTTCAGAGCCTCGCCCGCCAGCCTGAAGGCGTCATTCCAACTTTCCGCAATGCCTTCGAGAGCACGAAGGCTCTGGTCACGCCGCCTGCCGTCATCTTCCTTTCGCAGCGACGCGAATTCTCGAGCGCCCGTAAGCACGATATGCACGATCAATAAAACGAGGATGACGGACAGTATTGCAATGAGCAGTTTCGATAATTGGGGGTTCCGGCCTGACCAATTCGCTACTTCGCGCAGCCATTGAAGCGCCCGATCCAGCAGGAGTTGAGTCCAGGTGGGTGTAGAAAGAAACTCCGGCCGTGCCAGAACGTCCTTTGTAATCTGCCGAACCTCTTCCGGAGTCGGAGCAATCATGCTTGAACCGATGGGCTGCCGATGGCCTGACTCAACATTTCAAGGTCGAATCCCTCCTTACGAATGCGAAAGTCGTAATAGAGCAGAGTGATTGCAATTGTCTGAAGCGGAGAAATCAGAATGCTGACGAAACTCGCGACAACACTCTGAACCAACGCGTTCAGACTCGATGCGGCATCGAAAACCAGAGATGTAACCCAATTGCCGCCGCTCTGGAGCAGGAGAGTCATTACAAAGAACAGGGCGACGACGATGAAAACCTTGCCGCGATTTCCCTTAACCAGGTTCCAGCTGCGGCGGCGAATTTCCGCGCTGTCCATTGTTACAGGCGCCGTCTTTGGTTCGCCCGTCAGTGAGTAAACCCGGCGGGTTTTTCGATCGGCCGCTTCGACCATCACCACCGGCGCTATAAGTGAATACGAGAGGGCCCAGAGAATGCCGGGTACGATCAAGAGCATGAAGCCCCCGATAATAATCAGTCCGGCGACAACCTGCGTTACTACGAGAGTACCGACGCTTCCCCATGCCTCGGCTAATGCGCCTGCCGTCGTCACGGGGTTTCCCAGGTACTTGTCACTTACCGCCTTCGTTATGGCGCCGGTTACAAGCGGATAAACGACCATCAGGGTCAGCAACGAAATGAGCCCTGATACAAGCACCGCAACGAGAGGGACCGGCGAACCTCTGCGGTTAATCAAAAGCGTCGGTATCGCCTGAATTACAATCAGCGGCAAGTTAAAGACGGCCGTAATGCCGAACATGAGAGAAAAGTTTTCGGTATAGAGCCGGAATGCCCTGTCTAAAATCATCCCCACAGTCATCGGTTCGAAGTGATGTTCGCCACTGCCCACGGGGTTTACCTCCGTCATAACCGCTCGCACGTGAGGCCGGTACTGTAACTGACGCGTCGAGCAGGGTCAATTGTACGATTCGCGGCCGTGGTAGACTCGTCCCAAAAAAGGGAGGCCACTTGGCGCAATTATTCAAAGCAGCAGCGGGACTCGTGTTCGCCATTGTCATCGCTGGAACGTCCGTGGCGGCAGGTGCCCAGTGGTTCAAGTATCCGAGTCCGGGAGCGCCGCGGACGGCGAACGGAGAGGTCGATCTTTCGGCAGCGGCTCCGCGGCTGGCGAATGGCAAGCCGGATTTGTCGGGTGTCTGGATGACCGGAGATCCGTCCTGCGGAGTTGGAGGTCCGGCGAACCTCAGCGATCTGATCAAGCTGGCTCCTCCGTCACGCAAGTGTCCGCCTCGTGGGGCAGCGATGTCGCGCGAAGGTATCAACATGGGTGTCGACCTGCCCGGCGGGTTACCTTACCAACCCTGGCTCGCGGATCTCGTTCAAAAACGCACGGCGAGCCTGGCGATCGACGATCCCCATATCCGGTGCCTGCCCGACACGTTTCTGCGCGCATATGGGCTCCCCCATTATCTGAAGTTTATTCAAACGCCGAATATTCTCGCGGTGCTCAATGAAATGAACGGTGTTTACCGCCAGGTGTTCACGGACGGGCGGCCCCTGCCGGACGACCCGAATCCGTCCTGGCAAGGATATTCGTCGGCCACCTGGTCCGGCGATACTCTCGTCGTGGAGACGATCGGATTTCGCGACGACCTATGGATCGACTGGGACGGCAGCGTCATCACACAATCCGCAAAGGTTCGCGAGCGAATCCGGCGGCCGGATTTCGGACACCTCGAAATCGAAGTAACGGTGGATGATCCGAAAGCATATACGAAGCCATGGAGCGTGACGTTGCACCAGCAGTTCGCACCTGATACGGAGTTGATCGATGAAATCTGCGCCGAGAATGAGAAGTTCTCACGGCAGCTGAAGTAGGCGCGCGTAATTCGGCATCGTGTGTGAGCGACCCCCTGCCCGCGCTTGCGCGGGCTGTCCCCCTGTGTCAGGGGGACAGTCAACAGTCAAACCCCAGCAACTATCCTCCTGATGCAGGCCTGATACAGGGGGATAGCCGGCCGCCAGGCCGGCAGGGGGTCGCTCACAAGGACTGTCAGTAGCGGTTCGCGACGGGGAGTTCTTTAGCCGGATATAACGAAATGATCTTTGCGCCTTCCGGCGTGAGCACGACCATTTCTTCGATGCGCGCGGCGGAGACTCCGTCCGTTGCGGGACAGAATGTTTCGACGGCGAACACCATACCGGCCTTCAGCTCGTAGGGCTCGACGAAGGAATTCAGCCGCGAAATCAATGGACGCTCGTGCAAGCCCAATCCCAGACCGTGGCAGAAATTCAGGCCGAACGCGGCCATTTCGGTTTCGAAACCGATGTCCGAAGCCTTGGGTAGCTGCTCGGCGGCTTTGTCCGTCGTAACGCCCGGCTTGAGCATTTCGATAGTGTCGTCCATCCACTGCCGTGCGCGTTTGTAGGCATCGCGCTGCGGGGCGGTCGAGCTGCCGACCGAAAAGGTGCGGTAGTAGCAGGTTCGATAGCCGATAAACGAATGGATGATGTCGAAATATGCCTGATCGCCGGGGCGGATCAGACGATCCGTGAAATTGTGCGGGTGCGGACTGCAGCGTTCTCCGGCAATCGAGTTGATGCCTTCCACGCAATCCGATCCCATTTCATATAGCCGCTTCGAGGCCAGCGCCACGATCTGGCTTTCCTTCACGCCGGGTTTCAATGCGTCGGCGATGTCGTGATACACGCCGTCGACCATGCTGGACGCGATATTCAAAAGCGTGATTTCGTCGTGGCTCTTCACTTCGCGCGCATACAGCATCATCTGCTGTCCGTCGCGGACTTCGATTCCTTCTTCCTGAAGCGCGAAGAGCATCGGTGGCTCGCACACGTCCAGACCGAGCGGCATGTCCGCGACGCCTTCCTTCTTGAGAATCTCTTTGATCTCCTTCGCGGCCGCCTTGAACAGACCCACTTCGGGACCGATCGCGCCTCGCATGCCCGGATTTCCCGCACGGACATGGTCCTCGTGCAGCCACGGACAGTAAATACGGTGATGGCGGGCCGCCGAACCGAAATCCCAGACCCACGGATCACCGGTTCCCGTCAGCAGGCAATAGCGGATCAGCTTGTCGCGAGCCCACTCACCAATAACGGTGCTCGAGATGTATCGGATGTTGTGCTGATCGAAGCAAAGCATGGCGCCGAGATCGGACTTCCCGAGCGATTCGCGCGTGCGCGCGAGGCGGTATCGATGAAGGCGGCGGAACTCCACCCGCTCTTCAAAATCCACCTGAGTAATTCCGGGCGCCTGCAGCGGGCGGTGCCAGCGATGCGCGGGCTTGAGATCGTCTTCATTAACGGGCAGAAATTCCGGTCTGTTCGACTTCTTCATTAGAGCAACTCCGCTGGCTTGCGAATCGCTTCGGCCAGATCGTTCAGAAACATTGCGCCTTGAGCGCCATCGATCACACGATGGTCGCCGGATAATGTCAGCGTCATCATCGGCCGCACAGCGGGCTTTCCATCCACGGCGACGACGCGGTCGGCGATGCGGCCAACCGCGAGGATTGCCGCCTGGGGCGGCAGAATGATCGCGCTGAACGCATCGACGTTATACATGCCGAGATTCGTAATCGTGAACGTTCCGTTCGCCACATCCGAAGGCTTCAGACGGCCGCCGCGCGCTCGCTCGGTGAGATCTTTCCGCTGCTGCGCGATGCCCGGGAGCGAAGCCGCGTCGGCGTTGGGAATGACTGCTCCGACCACACCGTCCGTCACCGCCATGGCAAGACTGATGTTGATGTTCGGGTTGAGGTGGATGCCGTTCCGGACCCAGCTCGCGTTGACCTTGGGATGCTTCTTCAACACGCGCGCGGTGAGTGAAACAAGGAGATCCGTAATGGTGACTTTATCGCGGCCCTGTTTTTCACGGGTTTCGAGCAGCGCTGTGGCATCGAGATCGCGAACAAGGAAGAAATGAGGAACCTGAGTCCAGCTCTGCGTCGTGCGCTCGGCCATGAGACGCGCGACGGCGCTGAGCGTGGCGGAGGCTGAAGTGGCGCCCGCGAGGACGTCGTCACTGATAATCGTGCCGGCGGGACCGGAGCCTTTCAGCGACCCGAGATCGACACCCTGCTCTTTAGCAAGCCGCCGCGCCTTCGGAGAAATCTGGGCGCGCGGGGACGAATCAGGGGTCGCACCCCCAATTCCTAGGTTTCGGAATTCGGGGTGCGACCCCTGATTCGTCCCCGATTTCGGGCCGGTAATTTTTCTGGCGGAAGGAGCCGCAGTGCCGGAGTCGGCCGGGGGCGTCTCGCCGGGAGCGACGATCCAGGCGATCGTCACGCCGACCGGAACGACATCACCCTCCTGAGACTTGACGCCGGCGAGCACACCGTCCGCCGCCGCTTCCACTTCCACGACGGCTTTGTCCGTCTCGATCTCGAGAATCGGCTCGCCCTTACTGATGGCATCGCCTTCTTTCTTGAGCCACGAAACGATCTTTCCCGTTTCCTGCGCCATTTCCAGCGCAGGCATCACTATGCTGGTTGCCATAATCGGTTCAAATGTCTACTCGAACATGTTCCGGGCCGCGTCGAAGACCATTTGCTCGGTGGGAACCGTCGCATCTTCCAGCGGCGGTGAAAATGGAATCGGAACGTGCATCGCTCCAATACGTTTGACCGGCCAATCCAGATCGAAGAAACACTTTTCGGCAATCACCGAAGCGATCTCGGCGGTAGCGCCGTACCGGAAGTAGCCTTCGTCGACCACGATCGCACGCGCCGTTTTCTTCACAGATTCGAGGATCGTTTCCTCATCGAGCGGCCATAACGTGCGCGGATCGATCACTTCAGCGCTGATGCCCTGGGCATCCAGCATTGTGGCAGCGCCCAAAGCAACCTGAACCATGCTGCTTGTAGCAACGATCGTGACATCGTCGCCCTTGCGTTTGACGTCGGCCAGGCCGAGTGGAATCGTGTAATCTTCCGGCGGCACCGGGCCTTTCAACTTGTACATCATCTTGTCTTCAAAGAAGACGACGGGGTTTTCGTCGCGAATCGCGGTCTTCATCAGACCTTTCGCATCATAAGGCGTCGAAGGAAGCACGACTTTCAAGCCCGGAATGTGACAGAACCACGCGTGCAACGACTGCGAATGCTGAGCAGCCGAACGGCGGCTGGCGCCGAGCGTGGCGCGCATGACCATCGGGACTTTCCATTTTCCGCCGGACATGTAGTGAACCTTCGCAGCCTGATTCACCATCTGGTCCATGACCAGCGTCGAAAAGTCGCCGAACATGATGTCCACGACCGGCCGCATGCCGGTCATGGCCGCGCCGACCGCCATTCCGGTAAAGCCGGGTTCTGAGATCGGCGTGTCCAGGACGCGTTCGGGACCGAATTCATCGACCAGTCCACTGAGGACTTTGAAAACAGTTCCGGCTTCCGCGATGTCCTCTCCGCAGATGAACACCGTGGAATCACGGCGCATCTCTTCGGCGAGCGCCTCGCGGACCGCTTCTCCTAATGTCAGTTCGCGTGTCTCAGGCATAAATATCGTCATGCACCTCATCGACGCCGGGATATGGCGCGTCGATCGCGAATTTCACCGCTTTCTTAACCTCCGCTTCCACCTCGGCATGCATCTTGTCGAGCGCCGCCCGATCCGCCAGTTTTTCCGAGATCAACCAGTCCGCGAGCATCTTCACCGGATCACGCTGCGTCTTCCACATCGTCTCTTCTTCTTTCGAACGGTAGTAATCGCGCTTGACGTCACCGACGTGATGGCCATGGAACCGGTATGTATTGCACACCAGAAATGCAGGGCCCGCGCCGCCGCGCACCCGGTTCACGATCTCCTTCGCGGTCGCGTACACCTTGCGCACATCCTGTCCGTCGATGGCTTCGCCCGGAATGCCGAAACCGGCAGCCCGGGTGACCATATCGCCGGCCAGCGTTTCTGAATTGTGGGTGTATTCGTTGTAGAGGTTGTTTTCGCAGACGTAGATGACCGGCAGCTTCCACAGTGCCGCCATGTTCATGACTTCATAGAGCAAGCCCTGTCCCATCGCGCCGTCGCCAAAGAAGCAGACGGCAACCTGATTCGTCTTCAAACGCTTCGCCGAAAGAGCGGCTCCGGTGGCGATACCGGCGCTTCCGCCCACGATGGCGTTCGCGCCCAGGTTTCCGGTTTCCGGATCCGCGATGTGCATCGAACCGCCCTTGCCTTTGCAGTACCCGGCCTTTTTACCGAGCAGCTCGGCGAACATCCGATCGAGTTCCGCTCCCTTGGCCAGGCAGTGGCCGTGACCGCGGTGCGTGCTCGTGATGTAGTCATTGGGGTTCAGCGACTGGCAGACACCCACAGCGATGGCTTCTTCGCCAATGTAGAGGTGCGCGAGACCGGGCATGAGAGCGCGCGTGTAAAGGTCATTCGCGCTCTCTTCAAACGATCGGATCATCAGCATTTGGCGGTACATCCGGAGCCACTGTTCAGCTTCGGCCTGTGCCTGTGTTTTTGAAGGATCAACAGCCGTTGTCATTTTGAAACTCCTGAGAGCTTTTCAAGAACTTTGAAAATGATCGCGAAGTCTTTTTCGGCGAGCCCCATTGCGCGTGCGGCGGTGAGGTATTCATTAGCAAGAGAAGTCGTCGGCAAAGGCACGTCGACCTGGCGGCCCAGTTCGAGCGCCAGCTGCATATCTTTCTGCATCATGTTGACGTTGAACCAGGCTTCGTCGGGCATGTTCAGAACGAACGGTCCGCGGTACTGCAACATGGGAGATGCGACAACGCTGTGGAGAAGGACGTCCACGGCGATGTCGCGCGAAATGCCGGCCTTTTCCGCAAGCAATACGCCTTCGGCGAAAGCGAGAATCTGCGTCGGCAGGCAAAGGTTGATGGCGATTTTCATCGAAAGCGCGAGGCCGTTATCGCCGACGTGCGTCGCCTTGGGTCCGAGATCAAGCAGGATCGGCTTGACCCGCTCGAAGGTCTCAGCGCGGCCGCCGACCATGACCGTAATTTTCCCCTGTTGAACTGTGATCACGCTTCCCGAAACAGGCGCATCCACCATGTCCGCGCCTTTTTCGCGAGCTAGTGCAGCGTGCTTGCGGCTGGTGGCCGGGCTCACGGTGCTCATATCGACCCAGACTTTTCCGGAGCTGAGGCCCGCAAGGATCCCATTGGGACCTTCCGCCAGCTCCGAAATGGCCGCGGAATTGGTAACCATCGAAAAGATGATATCGGCGGCGGCACACACCGCTTTGGGAGAGCCGGCCCACTTCATGCCCTTGTCGAGGAGCCATTGTGCCTTTGATTTCGTGCGGTTATAGCCAGTGACCGTATGTCCCTTTTCGAGGAACTTTTCGACCATATGGCTGCCCATCACACCAAGCCCGACGTACCCTAAATTCGCCATGGACGAAAGATTCTACCGTATTATGTCGAGCCGGGAGGCACAAATGAGCAACTCCAATGACATAGGGGAGCGGAGCGACCGTGAGCCCGGCAGGGCGAAACAAGGAATTAACGTCGGATTCATCGGGCTCGGCCGGATGGGCCGGGGAATGGCAGGCCGCATCCTCGACGGAGGCCACGATCTGGCCGTCTATGACGTGATGCGCGAACAGACCACCGAACTCGAAAAGGCCGGCGCACGAGTGGCTTCGTCCATCACGGATCTCTGCACAGGACGCGACGTCGTCGTCACGATGCTGGTCGAGGACTCGACTGTCCGGGATGTGGTTCTGTCGACGAACGGCATGCGCGACTCGCTCAGCCCGGGAGCGATCCACCTGGCGATGGGAACGTATGGTGTTGCAACGATTCGGAAGCTGGCTTCCGCGCACGCCGAAGCGAAACAGATTCTGGTCGCGGCCCCGGTTCTGGGAAGGCCGGATCTTGCCGCCTCCGGACAACTTGGCATCGTCTCCGCCGGACCCGCTGACGCCGTGGAGCGCTGCGCTCCTTTGTTCAAAGTGATGGGCCGCAGGACCTTCCATGCCGGCGCGCCGCCCGACGCCGCCACCGCGATCAAACTCGCGAATAACGGCGTTCTCGGCGCGGCCATGATCGCAATGGCTGAAGCATTTTCGCTGATACGCAAATATAATGTGGCGCCACAGGTTCTTTACGACGTCATGACGGAAGGCCTGTTCGCCGGCGCTCCCGCTTATACGGGCTACGGCAAAACGATGGTCGATGAAACATATGACCGCGTCGGGTCGCCCGTTACCGTCGGATTGAAGGACGCCAATCTGATCCTCGCCGCCGCCGACATCGCGCGCGTTCCCATGCCGAGCCTGAATGTCTACCGCGACCGGCTGCTCGGCGCGATCGCGCACGGCGACGGAGACAGGGATCAGGCGGTGCTGGCGAGAGAGCAGGCAAGAGCGAGTGGGTTGGAATAAAACCTTTATTGGAGATTCGAGATTGGAGGTTGGAAATTAGAAATTTGCGGCACCGAAAATTTCCAATTTCCAACCTCCAATCTCGAATTTCCAATAAGTTTATAGGAGTTAAAACATGGATCTAGGTAATGGTCTCGGTCATCTGACGTATTCAACGCTGGTCCACCCGGGCGACACGTGGGAGGACATGTGGCACAGCCTGATAACGTATGTGCCAAAGGTGAAGGAACGGATTTCTCCGAAGGAGCCGTTCGGCATTTCCCTTCGCCTTGCAAACGCATCCGCCGAGCGTCTCGTCAATGACAAGAAGGAACGGGACAAGCTGAAGAAGTTTCTCGCCGACAATGACATGTATCTTTACACGGTGAACGCGTTCCCGTATGGGCCGTTCAAGGGACGCGTCGTCAAGGAACAGGTTTATGAACCGGATTGGCGGAGCGATGAGCGAACGCAGTACACCATCAATGTCGCCGAAATCCTGGGCGATGTCGCTCCGGAAGGAAGCTCGCCCTCGATCCAGAGCGCTCCACTTGGTTTCAAGCCCCGCGTGACCGGACCGGACGTAGTCGCAAGCTATACCGAGCACGTCCTGCGCGTTGCCGCCCGCCTGGTCGATATCCATGCCCGCACCGGCCGCATGGTTGGCCTGGCGCTCGAACCCGAGCCGTTCTGCTTCCTGGAAACCACGGACGAAGCCGTGGACTACTTCACGAATCATCTGTACTCCGGCGCCGCCGCCGCGCGGGTGGCAAAGCTGGCCGGCATTCCGATCTCCGAAGCGCACATCGCATTGCGCCGGCACGTGGGTGTCGTGTTCGACATCTGCCATCAGGCGGTCGAATACGAGAACATTTCGGAATCGCTCCAGAAGCTGGTGAACGCCGGCATCCCGATTTTCAAACTTCAGGAGGCCGCAGCGCTCTACATGCCGGAAGTGAACCCGGGCGTCATCGATGTGCTGACGCGCTTCGCGGACACGATCTACCTGACACAGACGATGGAAAAGAAGGAAGGCCGGTTCAATCGATTCCTCAACCTCGAAGACGCCTTCGCAGCGTGGAAACAGAGTTCGGGTCCGCGGGAGTGGCGGACCCACATTCACGTGCCGGTTTTTCTCGACGACCTCGGGATGTTCCGGACCACGCGTTTCGCGATCGAAGACGCCTTGCGCTATCACAAGGCGAATCCGCTCTCACGGCAACTCGAAATCGAGACGTATACGTGGGATGTGCTGCCCGCAAGCTTGAAGACCGGCGATGTGGTGGATTACGTCTGCCGTGAACTGGAGTGGGTCAAGAGCCAGCTTTTGTAACTACTGGAAATTCGAAATTGGAAGTTGGAAATTTCTTATATAAGAAATGAAGCAACCTCCAATTTCGAATTTCCAATAAGTTCTTTACGACCGAATAAGCGAATACCTGGGGTCCGCCGCCAGACACTCTGCTTCCGGCAGTCCAAGTTCCTTCTTCACGATATTGGTGCCGCGCACCAACGCCACCGTCTTGTAATACGCATGGCGGCGGCTCATACCTTCACGTCCCATGCCGCAGTCCGTCGTTACAGCGAGGCGGTCGGGTGAAATAAACTTCAACGACTGACGCAGCAGGTCGGCCACTTCTTCGGGACTTTCCACCTGGAGCGTGTGGTGGTCGATGACGCCGATGGCGATTTTCTTTCCCGTGATCCCTTTGCACACGGCCTCGAGGTCCAGCGCATTCGAGCTCTTCATTTCGAACGTGATGAGATCCGCATCGACTTGATTGAGAACTTCAAGGGCCGGTTTGTAAGACTGCACGTGCGCGAACATGCGCTGCTGAGACGGATTGCCCCAGCAGGTATGACACCAGACTTCCGTCTTCGCCCGCAGTCCTTTGACGGTGTTGTTGAACACCTTCAACATGAAATCCAGCGTGATGTCCTTGTTTGGAACCGGGCGCGCAGCGAGTAAATGGAGCTGCGGATCCTCGATCTGAATCACCTGGCATCCGGCGTCCGCGACATCGTGCAATTCCTTATTGAATGCGTCGCTCAAAGCCATGATGCGCGACGGCAGATCCTTATAGTGCTCGTCCTGGACGGCATATGCGACCAGCTCCGGCGCCACCGTGCCGAACTTCACCGGACGGTTCGTCAGGCGCTGCGCGGCTTTCCAGACTTCGGGGTACTGCATTTCTCCGGGCGCGACAGGGCCGACGATCTTCGGCATGACGCGGGCTTCAAGATAGTCATGCAGGATGTGGCCGCGCGGGAATCCGATGCCACCGGCGCCGGCGCGGGCGAGTTGCGGATGGCTGGCTTCGAATCCGGCCATGTGGCGCGGAGGATAGCTGGTCCACGTCTGTCCGCCGACGTCCTGATCGAACCGGCAGTCGCCATCCGTAACGATGTCCAGGCCCGCATTCTCCTGGTCGCGGAGATAGCAGGCCAGCGCATCCGTATATTGTTCGCGGAACTTGTTGTTCGTCATCGCATCAACAAATGATTTCGTGCCCAGGTTCTCCTGGTACCAGCTCGGACGCGGAAGCGAACCGATGATGGATGTGGGCAAAACCTTACCTGCAGTCGCTTTCAGCATGATGGCTCCCGATTACTTTATTTTTTCAACTATGCCGGATGCCGCCGATTTCACGATCGCTTCGGTGACGGCGGCCCCGTGGATCATTTCTTCAACTGGGATAGGAAACGCCGGACCGCCGCTTGCCGCCTTGCCGAAGGCATCGAGGCATTCGCGGCCGGCGTCCAGCGTGGCGGCCTGCCATATTTCCGGCTCTCCCTTGGCGGGCTGGAATTTGCACGTGCCGAACAGACGCGTTCGCCGCTCTTCGGAAGACGCGCCGGCCACGTGGGTCATGCCTTCGAGGCGGACGGACCCTTTGGAACCGAACACCTGAAAGCTGAATCCCGGGCCTGTAGCCGTCAATGTACCGAGATATCCGGACATTCCATCCTTCATGCGGAACAGTATCGACGTGGTGTCGTCGCTGTCGACTTCAACGACCCGCCTGAAGCTCTGACAGTATACGTGGTCGATCGAACCGCACAAATCGATCATTCCGTCGATCGCGTGAACGCCCATCGGCGTCAGGCCGCCGCACGGCGTTTCATCACGATGAGCGCGCCATTGGGTCGGCTTGAGCAGCAGAGCGTTTGCAAACGTCATGTTCGCTTCGACGTGCATGATGGTACCGAGACCTCCCGAGCGTATGCGGTCGCGAAGTTTGGTCATTTCCGGATGGAACCGGCGGTTGTAGCCGAGACCCAGCGTAACGCCCGCCTTACGGGTGGCGTTTACCGCGGCTTCGGCATCACTGGTGGTCAGTGCGAAGGGTTTCTCGCAAAAGACATGCATGCCTGCCTGCGCGGCGGCAACCACCTGCCGCGAGTGCAGGGAGTGCGGTGTGCAAAGCACCACCGCCTGAACATTCGAATTTTTCAGAAGGGCGTCGTAGTTTTCCGCAAGCTGCAGCTTGTGACTGTCCGCGAACGTTTTGATTTCCGGAGATATCGTCCGCGTCGTGCCGGCAACGAACCGGATGAAATCACTGCCCTGCGCAGACTCGACGATCGTCTTGCCCCACCAGCCTAATCCGACAATAGCCGCATTAATCATAAGACTCCTCTTGCGATTTGCGGCTATGAACTTACCACAACTGAGCGGCTGCAGGTTTACAGACAGCGTTAAGGAAAACTTACTCGGATCTCCGACTCTCTGCCGGTCACCCGGTAGGTTTTGCTCGGATAATTCGGATTTTCGAAAAGGAGCATGCTGCCGATCGGAACCTTGACTTCACCCAACGGAGTCTGCCCCAGCGGCTGGCGCTGCGATCCGTCGATCGAAACCTGGGCCCACGGCTTGGCGTTGATCTGAACCGGGATATCGAACGTGACCATTGCAGTCGTTGTCTCGTTCGGTTTGATCACATGGGTGACGACCTTGCGCAGCCCCTGGTGCCGGTATTCCAGGCTCTGATTTCCGGCAGGCAGTGTGAGAGTCGTGGGGGCGGATCCGACCAGCTGATCGCCGAGATAGATGTCTACAGTTGTAGGAGAGCTGATAGCCAGCGTTCCGGTCTGAATGGGCACAGCAACAGGAGAAGCCGATCTGACAATGGTCTGGGGCGGCGGCGGAACAGCAGCCGTCGCAAGTGAAACGTCCGTTGGCGCAGGCAACTCCACGGCTGCCGCGGCCGTGGGCGGCGGCGGTTGGGATTCAGGTTGAGGACTGAAGGAAACCGGCTCCGTCGCGACGGCCGCGGCCGCGGTCTGAGGAACGTTGCCGCTTTTGGACCGCCCGGAAAGAGCCAGAAACCCAACCACTCCGGCAATGGCCACAATCAGGGTAATACCGGCCAAACCTCCTACAGAATTTTTCCGCACCGGGGCGGGCGGCGGCACGGGCCGTCGCTTGGGAACTTGCGCGACAAATGCCAGGTCCTGGCGCGCCGCGCGCGCCGGCTTGACGACAGGCGCCGGGGCAGGCGATGGAACCGGCGGGGACGGTAGCGGCGAAGCTTGAGGCGCCGCGGGTTGAAGCGGCAGCAGCGACGCTGCCTCGGTCATCGGAGCCCGTGCTTTCTCTAGAAGCGCCTTTGCAGCTTTGTTTTCAGGATCGACAGCCAGAAACCGCAGAATGATTCCCTCCGCGGTCTTCCGGTATTTTTCTGGACTGTCGCACCAGGGTTTTTCTTCGAGCAAAACCCGCGCATTTTCCAAATCTCGATCTAATCCTTCAATGGACATCGCCTGACTCACTTCCTTGCGCATCCTGCCATGTTCATACGGCCAGTCCGTGGTCGTGGGAAACCGAAGTCTTATCGGTCTTTACAGCCTACGGAGCTCGCACGTTATCGTGGGGTCATAGCCACGTCTATTTCTTTTGTAATCGAGTACGACGAAATCAGGCCTGATTTTTCAGCTATTTGGAGAGGACCAGAGACGACGGGAGACAATATCCGCCCCTTCGCGGAGCGCTTTGAGTTTCAACCAGACGGCTGGTTCGATGACCCATTCGCGCCCGGTGAACGTCCCAAAACCGCAGTCGGCGCTGGCAATCACCCGTTCGCGGTCACCGACCGCAGTCACGGCTTCCTCAATGCGGCGAGCGACGACTTCAGGATGCTCGACGATATTACTGGTGGTCTCGACGCATCCCGGAACCAGGACCATCTCCACCGGAAGAGGGTGACGGCGGAAGGCGGAATACTCATGCTGATGACGCGGGTTGGCGAACTCAATACTCAACGCGCCGACCCTGGCCTGGTAAAGCACAGGCAGCACCAGATCGAGCGGCACATCGAAAACATGTGGACCGTCCCAATTTCCCCAGCAGCAGTGCAGTCTCACCCGATCGCGCGGAATTCCTTCGATCGCTTTGTTGATGGCGGCGACATGCTTTTCAATTCCCGCGACGAATTGCGCGTCGGTTGCATCGCGGTAGAACATGGACCGATCCATTGCCAGGTCGGGCGAATCGATCTGCACGATAAAGCCGGCCTCATGAATCGCGCGGTATTCATTGCTTAACTCGCGCGCGAGCGCCATGAGGTACGCCTCGTGCGAATCGTAGTAGGCGTTGAGCATGGTAGTTGAAACAATGCCGGGCGAAGGCGCAGTGATGAAACAGTCTGAAAATGCCGGCGCCGCCTGAAGGGCCCGCTTGAGCCGGGCAAGTTCCTCGCGGATGGCGCCCGTTCCCAGATAGTGCAGTTCTTTTTGTGCCTCGGGCGCATTTTGCATGCGGCTGCGCTTCGGGAAGCGCTGTTTCAGAACCTCGATCAGCTCCGGGAATTCTTCATAATCGCGGCCGCGGCGGCGCTTCGATTCTCCCGCAAATCCGGACATCCGCTGCGCCACATAGGTCTGAAACCCGACGCGCTGCTGTTCGCCGTCATTGCCGATATCGACACCGGCCGCCGCCTGCTTTTCGACTACATGTTGCACGGCACGACCCATGGCACGCGCGAGCGCGTCTTTATCGACAGCGGCTCCCTCTTCGCGGCGGACCAGTAGGTCAGAAAGTTCGTCGTTGCGCGGCAAGCTTCCGACATGAGTTACGAGAATGCGATCGCGGCTGCTGTTCATCGTCCACAGTATAGGGTCGCACACCTGAATTCCCGAATTCGAATTCGGGAGTTCAGGTGTGCGACCCCCTCCGCCCCATGCGCCCCACATTCCGCGCGAAGCGGTCCCAACTCCTATCGCCGCGGAGAAATTGCACGACGCCTTTTGCGTTCGCATACACGAGGATCGGCCGATAAAGCAGCAGATCCAGCGGCGCAATCAGCGCCATTCGTGTCAGCGCGCTCACCCGGTAATAGTGGAAGGCCGATTCGTTCAACCACAAACTGATCTCCGACATGATTCCGAGCGCAAGCACCTGAATCCCGAGCAGGGAAAAGAACTCTTTGAGATCCACCAATCGCAGCCAAAGCCCAAGACCCAGGGAAGCCAGGACGATCAACTGTACGAATGGCCCGAAACACTCGGAAATAATCAAATACGGTAACCCGACAAACCCGAGCGCGCCGTAACGTGGCCGGAATAGAACTCTTCGGTAGTGCCACACCGTCTCCAGGATCACGCGCTGCCAGCGCGCCCGCTGGCTGATAAGCGCTGTAAGCCGCTCAGGGCCTTCGGTCGCCCCCACGATATCGGGAAGCGACAGGACGCGGCCGGGCCTCTTGTCGCGCTTGTACCTCTCCAGAACCCGGACTGTCATTTCGAGGTCTTCGCAGGTGAAAGCGGGCGAGAAGCCTCCAACCTCGAGCACGACGTCACGGCGCCAGATGGCAAAAGCCCCGCTGGCGCACAGCATGATGTTCATGCGGCTCCATGCCAGGCGATTGTTGAGAAATGACCGAAGAATCTCCAGGTGCTGGAAGTTGATCCAGAGATGCCGATCGATGTTCTTGTTTCCGATTTCGCCGGCCTCCTCCTGAAGTTCATGCCGGACGGCAACAATGCTGGTAATACCCAGCACTCCGGCCGGATCTTTAATCGCCGGGCGCATCGCAACCAGCAGCGCATCGGGTTCGTATGCCGCATCGCCGTCGACGCAGCAGATATAACGGTCGCGCGCGAAGTTTACTCCGCAGTTCAACGCGTCGGCTTTGCCGCCGTTGCATTTATCGATGACGATCAGCCGTGGATCGGTCCGGCTGCGATAAATAGCACGCACGGGGCTGGTTTGCAGGAGCCGCCGCGCTGTCACACTGACCGACTGCAAGACGAATTCCCGGCGAAGTGCTCCAAGCGTTTCGTCTTTTGATCCGTCGTTAACGACGACAATTTCAAATTCCGGATACTCAAAGGCCAGGAGCCGGCGCACCACCGCTCCAATCATGCCCTGCTCGTTGTAGACCGGGACAATGACGGAGACGGGGATGGTGAAGCGCGAATCCGACAACGCATCATAATCGTCCGTATGCGACTCGGCCGTACGTCTCCGGTTTTCCAACATGGCGACAATGGCCATGAACAGAGTGAAGGCGTAAAGCAGCATCAGGTATGCAAAACTGAGCAGAAAGGTCCAATCGAAGAATGGTCTTAGCGCGAGCCCTGAAATCATGGCTGTTCACGCCGCCTGAACGCCGGCTCGCTTCAAGACCCGAAGTAAGCGGGGTTTCATTGCTGGTTCGGCTCGGCCGATGGCCGCCTGGACGAATCCCTCCGCGGCGGCCGTCATTATCTTTCGTATGAGAAGCATTTCGTCTTTCCTGTCGTTTCGTACCGCTTCCGCGAGCATCTCGTCGAGCACACCGAGATCCTGAAGAATTTCAGCGGCCCCGTTGCGAGCGAACATATCCCTGGAATCCAGATATGGAATGACGTCGGGCGCAACGGGCGGCCCCATCGCGCGCAGCGCCTGTTTGGCGGCGGCGCGAACCCACCATTCTTTGTCGCCCAGTAAGGGCACGACACCGGGGGCAAAGTCGAGTCGTCTTAAATCTCCAAGCGCCTTGACAGCATGAGCGCGGACATACCAAACGGGATCGTCCAGACGCCGCAAGGCCGACTCCGCAGCCTGCGGACCGCCCGCCTTGCCGAGAGTTTCGATCGCTGCTTTCCGGACTTCCGGATCGCTGTCGTCCGACGCCAACGCCAGCAAGCGGTTGATTTTCGCGGACCCTGCGTATCGCTGAAGTAGTGTCGCGGCCCAAAACCTTACTTTCGGGTGGCGGTCGGCCAATAAGCCCGTCAGAAGGTGGGGTATTGGAATGGAAAGTCGATCGATTTGTGTCGCCGTGCGAGATCGCGAATAGGAGCCAAGCCGAAGGGCCGTGACGAGCAGACGGGCGCTTCGAAGATCGTTCCTGTGGCCGAGCAGGCTCACTGCTGCACCAACCAGATCATCATCATTCGCAAAGACCGCTTTCTCCAGCAGCTGCTCTGACGCGGGATGCTCGGCCAGTGCGAGGATCCGCAGCGCTTCGATTCTCAGCCACTTCCCCCCGAGCAACGGCCGCGAGGCTGCTCTTACCAGGCCGCCTGCGCCCCAGTGTTGCACGACATACATCGCAAAAATGCGAGCCTGCCACGGCAGCGTTCTGCTTTCCACAGCGATTGCTTCGATGGTTTTTCTGGGAAGCCGCTGCAGAACCGGCAGAATTTCTTCGTGCGTGGCAAGCCTCGACACGAGCTCATGCGTTTCGTTCAGCTGCCGGCGGATGCGCTGCGCCAGGCGTCTCTGACGGTCGTAGATCAGACGGTTCACAACGAGCGCAAGAGAGATCGCTAACCATATGAGGAACAAAACACCGCATATCCATAGGAAGTAAGGTTCCCAGGCAGCATAGCGAATCATAGCTTGCGGCGTAGTCCGATGGAGAAACCACGACGGTTATAGAAACGTCCTTCATTCTCTCCCGAAACCGAGAACGATACGGCCCATGCCGGCGCAAACCAATGTGTACCGTTGAGATTCATCAGCTTCACGGGAGTCTGCACGACGCCCGCAGGAAAGATGTTATCCAGTTCGCTGCCGGCTGCGGCATTGAGGCTGATCGAATTGCGGCCGTAGTAGTAGTCTGCCTCCACCCGTGATGTCGAAGAGGCGCCCGCACCTTTGAGGTAGCTCTCGTACAAGGTGTAAGCCAGGTGGAACGATCGAATGTACTTTTCCACTCCTGCATTCGTGATGTAAACCGACGCACCTTCGTATTTCCGATGCCGGACTCCAGCGTCAGCGCCCCAGCCGTTGCGAAAGCTGCGGTCGATTTGCCCGAACCCTGACCAGGCAGGCAGGATGTTATGGGTAGGACTGATATCTCCCTCGAAGACTCCGGTCCACGAGCGGCCGAGCGGGTAATACAAACCGGCGGTGGCCTGACTATCGAGCATTGAAAAACGGCTCGTCTCGTCAATCGCGCCGTAAAGGACCTTGCGCTCGCTGAAGTGATGGATGCCCGACACATATGCGTCCCGCCAGGGCGCAAATCCGTTGCTTAGCGTTTCGTAACGGATGCCTGCCTCTGCATCCGTGGTCTGCTGGAAAGCGGGTGTAGAATCCTGGCCTTCCACCAGGGGCACGGCTGCTAAAAGAGCTGATGCGGCGAGCGGTATAAAGAGCCTAAGCGGAATCATGGTTCATGCCGCCGGCGTTTGCTCCAACCGGTGCGCCATATCGTTTGCCACTGAACGGATGATCGCGTCGATCGAAGTGGTTGGCCTGTAGCCGGTGATCCGTTCCAGCTTCTCGAGTGACGGAACACGGCGAAACACGTCTTCGAATCCGGGACCGTAGACCTCTTCGTAAGGAATGTGCGTGATTTCGGACGATGAATTCGTGATCTGCTTCACCGCGGCGGCAAGATCATTGATGCTGATTTCCTGATCGTTCCCGATATTGACGACATCACCGACCATTTCGGTGGACCTGGCAACGCGGACTAATGCTTCGACGATATCCGCAACGTAGCCGAAACACCGCCGTTGCTCGCCGGATCCATATACCGTCAAGGGATCGCCCAGGAGTGCCTCCCGGACGAGATTGGGTACGACCATTCCGTAACGAGCGGTCTGGCGCGGCCCAACCGTGTTAAAGAATCGGACGACGGTCACAGGTACGTTGCGCTCGGTCCAGTAAGCGAATCCGAGAAACTCATCCAGCATTTTGGAGCAGGCATAACTCCACCGTCCGTTGTGCGTTTCGCCCATGATGAGGTTCTGGTCTTCACGGAACGGAACCGCTTCGCTCTTGCCGTAGACCTCTGAAGATGAAGCGATCACCACGCGCTTCTGTTTTTTCGCGGCAGCCCGCAGGACGGTCTCGGTTCCGCCGAAATTCGTTTCGATCGTCCGGATCAGATTATGGACCACCAGACGCACACCGACGGCAGCCGCGAGATGAAAAATGACGTCCGCGCTATCCACCAGCTCGGCGACGAGTGGAGCATTGAAAACGGAATCAATATGATAGGAAAAGGATCCGCACGATCGAAGTGAAGCGATGTTCTCAAAAGCTCCCGTCGAAAGGTCATCGATGACAGCTACGTTCCACCCCTGCTTGACACAACGTTCAGACAGATGTGAGCCAATAAAACCTGCGCCGCCCGTAATCAGTATATTCACGGCTCCGTTCCTTGGAATGGCATCCTGCCGTTGGTAATGTCATTAAAAATGAAGCATGTTGCGTTCCACGGGTCACCCGCAGTTATAATGCGCCCGCAGCATGAGTTCAACACGAACACTGAACTTCGTCATCCGCGTTCTGAATCCGCAGACCACTGTTATCGATCTTGAAGGTGGAATCGATCTCCGGAACTCGCACGGTTTGCGGACCACGCTGTTCGAAAAACTCTCAACCACCTCACGGCTCGCGTTGAATATGTCGGGTATCGGGTACATCGATAGTTCGGGCATCGCAACACTGGTCGAAACGCTGAAAAAAGCCCAAGGCCTCCAAAAGGATTTCGTCCTGTTCGGATTGGGTCAGCGTGTTTACGATGTCCTGAAACTGACAAACCTTCTTGGAGTCTTCCAGGTTTTCGACACCGAAGAACACGCTTTGCAGGGCAAATAGCCGAATGGAACTTCTGCTGAACCTCGGCGCCGCCACGGAAAGAGCTCTGGCTTATATCGGCGGGCTGGCCCAACTGCTGGGCCGGGCATTCGCCCATGCTGTCGTTTCGCCGCTGAAACGCAGCATGAGTCTTCGGCGCGCGAACCATCAGGCGATGGCCGTTGGAGTGAGCGCTATTCCAGTCATTTCCTTCATAGCATTTTTCATCGGCGTCATCATGGCGTTGCAGGGCGCGTACGAGTTAAAGAGGTTCGGGGCCATCCATCTCATCGCGGACATGGTTGCGATTTCGATCACCCGCGAACTTGGACCTCTGGTAACCGCTATCGTAGTGGTCGGCCGCTCCGGGTCGGCTTTTGCGGCCGAGATCGGCACCATGAAAGTGACCGAAGAACTGGACGCGATCGAAACAATGGCGCTGCATCCGATAGCATTTCTTGTCACGCCCAAGTTGCTTGCCATGCTGGTCATGATGCCGTGTCTGACGATATGGGCAGATCTTATGGGCGTTCTGGGCGGGAGCGCTTTTGGAATGATCGGGGCGAACTACACGTTCGGAACCTATCTGGCCGCGACGCGTGATGCCCTATTCATGCGCGACGTCATCACCGGACTGATTAAGAGCGTCGTATTTGGACTTGTCATTACTGGAGTCGGCTGCCAGGAAGGTTTCTCGACCGGTGCAGGCTCGGAGCAGGTCGGCCGCTCGACGACCTCGGCGGTGGTGACATCCATTTTTCTGGTGGTTTTCGTCGACCTGATCTTCACCACAATCTTCTACATCACGAGCGGGACGTAATGTCATCGAATGAGGAACCGGTCATCTCCGGTCGAGATCTGCGCGTTCAGTACGGCGACCGCGAGATTCTGCACGGCGTCAATTTCGACGTGAATGCGCGCGAGACAATCGTGATCCTGGGAGGATCGGGGTCGGGCAAAAGCACGCTGCTGAGAACGATGGTGGGGCTGGAAAGACCCACGTCGGGCAGCGTTTGGGTTCAGGGTACGAATCTCGCCACCGCTTCAGCTGACGAAATGGATGAAGTACGAAAAAAGATCGGACTTTCCTTTCAGGGAGGCGCCCTCATCGGGTCGATGACGGTGGGGGAAAACGTGGCCCTGCCGCTGCGGGAACATACGGACCTGGAGGAATCCACCATCGAAGTGATGGTTCGCATCAAACTTCAGCAGGTCGGCTTGATCAAGTTTCAGCATTTCATGCCATCGCAGCTCAGCGGCGGAATGAAAAAAAGAGCGGCGGTCGCGCGGGCGATGGCGATGGATCCGGAGATTCTGTTTTTCGATGAGCCCTCGGCCGGCCTGGATCCGGTCATTGCCGCCGGCATCGATCAACTTATTCTGAATTTGAAGCAGGCCCTCGCTGTTACGATTGTCGTGGTCACTCATGAACTGGCGAGCGCTTTTCTGATCGCGGATCGGATCATTGTCCTGGATGCCGGCCATATTATCGCCGCCGTGCCGCCGGATGATCTGAAAAAGAGCAGCCACCCGCGGATTCAGCAGTTTCTGAACCGCGTCGCGGATACGGAGGCGGGAGACGACGTCGATCATCTGCGGCAATTGTTTACGGATTAATCGGAGTCTGGAGCGAAGATGAGGCCTGAGCGCGAACGTGTACTGGTCGGACTTTTTGTGGTGGTAGCCGCCGGTGTGCTCGCCGGCACGGCGATTGCGGTCTGGGGCGGAATAGGAGGTTCGCAGGTTTCTCACCGGATGTACCTGAAATTCAGCGGCGGCGTGCAATCGGGAACACCTGTTCGTTACGGCGGCCTGAAGGTCGGAACCGTTGAACGTGTACAGGTCGATCCCGGCGACTCGACCCGAATCGAGCTTGATCTCAATGTCGATCCGAATGCCCCGATCAAGACAGATAGCGTCGCGCGCTTATCCGCGCTCGGCCTGCTGAGTGATTACTACGTTGAAATTTCCACCGGAACGCCGCAGGCGGGAAGGGCTGCTCCCGGCAGCGTGCTCCGTTCAGTGGAAGCCACGGGAATGGCCAATATCGGGGATACCATCGACAGTCTGGCTCCCCAGATCCACGACGCGCTGGATAAGTTGACGCGCAATCTCGACGGCCTGCAGACCACGGTCGCGAGTGCGAACGATCTGCTCAATGAGCGCAATCGCGCGAATATCGGACAGGCCCTCGCACGCACAAACGATTTGCTGAACGACAGTAATCGGGCACACATTGCGGACTCACTCAACAACTTCAATCAACTTCTGGCCGAGACGCGGCCGAAGATCTCCGCCAGCCTGGACAATATCAACAGCACGATGGAACACCTGACGCCCTTACTCGAAGATGCGCAGAAAACCTCGGCGCGTGTGGATCAAACACTTTCGAACGTCAACTCAATGCTGACCGAGGATCGTCCGGACTTGAAGGCTTCGCTCTCGGAGATGCGTGAAGTGCTGGAAACGGCGAAAACGACGGTTGATCAACTACAAGGCATTTTGAATCAAAACGACGCCAATATTTACGAAATCCTGGAGAACATGCGTTCGTCGGCAGGAAATATCCGGAGTCTGACCGAAACGATCAAGACCAGCCCTGCAAGTCTGATTCGCGGAGTTAAAGTGGATGACCGGAAACCAGGGGGAGCCCGCAAATGAGAGCGTCCCGCGTCCTGATGACCGCAATCCTGTCTGTTATCGTCACAGCCTGCGGCGCCATGCGGCCGATCAAGTATTATCAGCTCGAAATGCCGCCGCCATCTTCCGCTTCCACGGTTCCGGAATTCAACGTTGCGCTGCAAGTCGGGAGTATTGATTCTCCCCCGATCATGCGGGATGGCCGGATTCTTTATCAGGTTGGCACTCACGAAGTGGGTACGTACGAATATCATCGCTGGGTGGAGACGCCGGACCGCGTGGTTCAGGATTCACTCGTCCGGCTCCTGCGTTCATCCGGGAAATTCCAGTCGGTGGATACGGCGCGCAACAACGTTAAGCCCGACTATGTGGTCCAGGGAAAGATCTACGAATTCTCTGAAATGGATAAACCGCAGGTCTTCGCCCGGGTGTCTCTCGAAATCGAACTCCATGATGCAAAAACCGGGCGAACGGTCTGGTCCCGGCTTTACACGAACGAAGAATCCGTCGACGGGAAGGAAGTGACGGACGTTGTCCACGCTCTGGATCAGAACCTTGGCCGCGGACTCTCGGGGATCGTTACAGGGCTGAATCAGTACTTCGCCGGCCGCGCTCGATAAGCACGCGAGGGACGTTATGGACTCTGACGAGAAACCGAACGCGGGAGAAACATCGTCCGCAGACGACGCAACGCTCCAGCTGACGCGCGAGATCAAGCAACAAGCGGATGCCACCATCGTCACAAACGCTACTTCCATACGCACACCCACCGAAGACCGCCGATCCGTACTCGCAGCGGTTCAATTCTCAGTTAAGAGCTAAAGTTCTTCAGAGATTTGTCGATATCAAGGTGCATGAGTATCCAGGCACTTTGCGGACTGTCATTGTTAATCGCTTCAATCCTTCCCGTATTTTTGATCGGCATTGCGATACCGCCGCTAAGGGACCGTAAAGCCTCTGTATTAAGTAAGATTGGCGGATGGGCCTTGATGGCTGCCGGCGTCAGCTGGGCGATAATCGACGGTTTGATCGCGAACCTCTTCTGGGCCTACAGCCCTCAATATCTGGTGATGACACTCTTTGCGGTCGGCGGATTCATGGTATTTGCCGGCGTGCTCTACCGGCTGATCCACAGAAGCTGGAGCCTGCCTCAGGCTGAAGTTCGCCACGAGAAAGCTCTGCACATCTGATTGCCCTTAGCGGCATTCGACCGAATGGGATCTGTAGTCGCGGACTTTAGCCCGCGTTCCGCCCTCGCCCGGCAACATAGTGGTCGAGACTGGAACGCGGGCTGAAGCCCGCGACTACATCTTTGGCGCGCTGCTCATTCGTATCGGGACTATAAAGGTCCGCTCCAGAGCGGACGATATGAGTGGGCATGGTGGTTTCAACGGGAAAGTTTATCAGGACCCTCGGAGATACGAAGCGAATTCTGTTTGTCGATGATGAACCAGCTGTGCTGGATGGTCAGCGGAAAGCTTTCGAACCGTATCATGGCCAGGTGGAGTGCCTGTTCGCTCTGGGCGCGGCTGCCGCTCTCAAGACGCTTCAGCAGACGCATGTAGACGTCGTCGTCGCCGACATGCACATGCCGGAGATCGACGGTCCCGAACTCCTCCGGATCGTAAAGGCCGAATATCCGGAAATTGTCCGCTGCATGGCATGTCCGCGCCATGAGATGCACTCCACATATTTCGCTCTCATGACGGTACAGCAGATTCTCGCGAAACCATTGGATCCCGCGGCAGTCATGGATATGGTCGAACGCGCCTGCCGCCTGCGTGAGCTGATGACGGATTCGCTGCGCAAAAAGATAGGCGGTGTTGGACAACTTCCGCCCATACCGGCAGTGTATTCGGAATTGTCAGCCGCAATGGCCGGGCCCGAAGTATCGAGTGGGAAAATCGCCGCGATTCTTGAAAAGGACCCGGCGATGGCCGCCAAAGTTCTCCAGTTGGTCAACTCCGCCTGTTTCGGTACGTTGAAGCACATCGGAAAGCTGGAACATGCCGTCGCGTATCTGGGAATGGATCTCATCAGAGATCTCTCGCTTACAGCCCAGCTATTCGTGGATCTTCAAACAATCGCCAGACAATCCGGTTTTTCATTCGAGGGTGAACAACAGCACTCTTTGCTTGTTGCGCGCGTGGCCAAACGACTCCTGACCCGTCCCGCGCAGGCACGAGAGGCGTTCACCGCCGGTTTGCTGCACGATATCGGAAAGCTCGTCCTGGCGGTATGTATACCAAAGGATTATTCGGAAGCGCACCGCGCGTGGAAGACAACCGGGCGCGCGCTGCACGAAGTGGAATATGAGGTGTTGGGCTTTACTCATTCCGAAGCAGGCGCTTACCTATTAGGGTTATGGGGACTGCCGGCCGCGATCGTTGAGGCGGTTGCCTTTCATCACAATCCCGGCGCGGCGCTTGAGCAGAGCTTCGGTGTTTCCAGCGCGGTGAGCCTGGCGAACAGCCTCGTCGACGAAACGGCAATAAACAGTTCTGCCGGCATTATGGAACACTTGCAAGCGCTCGGAGTGGCCGATAATCTTCCGGTTTGGACGGATGTGGCGCAGGAGGAAGTGCAACAGGTCCGGCCGGAAAGAGTGTTCGTCCAATAAGCGCGGCAGAACAATACAGTCGATCCCAAGCTCCGCGAATCGTGGGCGCCGGAGGTCGCGAACTGCGGAAACATGGTGGCATTCGGGCCTCCGATCAATCCATTGCGTCAGGAAGTTTTCGATTTCACCAGCTGCGTCCAATTGAGAGTCTGAAGGGGCGAATGTTCGGCAATGGCCTCGAAATCCGTGTCGCAGTGGACGAGGGTGGCATGATGGGCGATAGCCATGGTCGCGATGAGACAGTCGGTGGCGGTAGGCGTGACGCCGGCTTTTCGCAATTTAGCGGCGAGTATCCAAGCCTCATGCCACTGCCCATCGCTAAAGCCCGGCCGCTCCAACGCTTCGAATCGGCGAAGCAGAGTATCCGCCCTTTCGGTCTTTCGAATCCCGCACATTAACTCGAGGATGATCAACTCGGTAATCATGACTTGACCTGCGAGAATCAGAGGCCGCAGCGCCGCCTGGATGGCAGGCGCTCCGGGCCGCCGCAGCGTTTGAATCCAAACGGAAGTATCAACGAGATGCATTGTGAGTCCGTTTACGCCGCATCCGCTTGAGTTTTTCTGGAGTCAGATCAAGATCGACTTTTCCGAAGGAATCGACGAGATCCTGCAGCGCCTGCTGACGAACAACGCGACGCAGGCTCTCTTCAACCGTATCTTTTATTGTCTCCTTGCCAAGGATGCGTCGCGCTTTGTCGAGCAAGCGCTCGTCCATCTCGACAGTCGTTTTCAATATATCCTCCTGAACCTGATTATATATCTGGATCATGTAAATTGAGATATACGCCTGAGAACGGTAATCTACAAAGTGTGCTTCGCATTTCCAGCGGAGGTCCACGCGTTCCTGAAGAGCTAATCATGTCCGCTTGCTCTCTCTCACCGATTTCGTGAAATAATCACAACATCCGATGTCAGGTGCGATATTTCGAAAATGACAAACCCGTTTCTGGTTTCAGCGCGGTTCAGAGTCCTGGGGCTGCTGCTCGCAATGTTTTCAGGCTGCGCAAATAAAGAATACCGAGTCGAACGAATCGATAACGGGCAGGTCGTTCGTATTCCGCTGAAGTTCGAGTCAATGAGTGGAATGCGTGATGGTGAACTGGTCAGAGCTGTCCCGGTATTTACGGATGGCATGGATGAAATACGTCTCGACATCCATGTGCGTCTTGGACCGCCGATCTTATTTGCAACGGGTGCTTATAACGCAAAAATCGGGAACCAAACGAGCGAAGGACCGATTGTCTGCGATTCGTTCTCGTTTCAGGGTGGCCAGGATGCGCTGCCGAGCGTTGGCGGAACCTTCCGGCTCCAGGACAATGCAACCGGCCGTACGATATTCCGGGTTACGATGCCGGCGACTCCGATCACTCCAAAAAGAATTCCCGAATAGATGTTTAACATGTGGGCTCGATACCACACTGGCCGAGGCCCGCCGAACACGGAGATCGGAATCCGGATCGCTCTCGTTCGGACTCGTGCCGTTGGACCGGAACGTTCGCTGCAGTGCGGGCCGCATTCGCCGGCGTCGGTCCGCTGGTGGCGCTGCATTATGAATAGCGGCTACGGCCGCTGAAGCATCTCGATACGGTTGCCCGCCGGGTCGATCGCGATGCCGATCACGATACCGGTGTTCTGGAATGGCCGCGGTTCGCCTGCCATCGAACCGCCGGCGGCTTTGATGGCGGCGACCGTCGCCGCCATATTCTTCACATTGAAAATAATGTGCGGGATCGGATCCTTGATGTCGTCGGCATCGCGGTGCATGAGCACGACCGGTTCAGCCTTGTTGGCTTTCGCGGCCTCGACCGTCGGGCCGAAGTTCACGAAAATCTCGGGGCCAGCCTGTCCACCGATTCGATTGACCTCCTGCATTCCGAAGGCGGCCTGATAAAACTTCGCGAGCGCGACAGTGTCTTTCGCGCCGACTCGCACCGAATTCAGCGAAACTTGGGCATTTGCTGCGCCCGCGAGGAGCAGCGCGGCGAGGACGGATATTGCGGCCGTGTAGATTCTCTTCATTGAAGTCTCCAGTAGTTTGTTGTGCACTCGTGAATATAAAGCACGCGCCGACTTTGCGCAAAGCGGACACCCCGAAAGAATTACCGGCTTTTTATGCTTCCTGTTCTTGAGACCAGTCCTCACGGGCTGGGGACCTGCGGGTGCTTTCCCACCAGACGCGGAGCCGGTCGAAGTAGAGGTAGACGACGGGAGTGGTGAAGAGCGTCAGCATCTGGCTGACAATCAGACCGCCGATGATCGTGATGCCGAGCGGACGGCGGAGTTCCGAGCCGGTGCCGGTTCCGAGAGCCAGCGGCAAGGCTCCGAGCAAGGCCGCCATGGTTGTCATGACGATTGGACGGAAGCGCAGAATGCAGGCCTCGAAGATGGCGTCGCGGGAATTCATGCCTTCGTTTCGTTCGGCGGCAATGGCGAAGTCGATCATCATGATCGCGTTTTTCTTGACCAGGCCGATCAGCAGGATGATTCCGATCATGGCAATGACGCTCAAATCCGTGTGCGTGACCATCAATGCCAGCAGCGCCCCGCCTCCGGCGGACGGCAGCGTCGACAAAATCGTAATCGGGTGAATGTAGCTCTCGTAGAGCATTCCAAGCACGAGAAACACCGTAACCAGAGCCGCGGCAATGAGCAGCGGCTCGCTGTTCAGCGAGGATTGGTAGGCCTGAGCCGTCCCGGTGAACGACGTTTGTACGGTGCGCGGCAGTCCGACTTTCGACGCTGCGGCGCCGATCGCAGCGACCGCGTCACCCAGAGCGACCCCCGGCTGCAGATTGAATGACAACGTCACTGCCGGAAACAGTCCCTGGTGTGAGATCGTCAACGGCGCCGTGGCGGGAGCGAAGCGAGCAAATGCAGCCAGCGGTACCTGTTGCTTGTTGGAGGAATTGACGTAGAGCTGTTTGAGAAACTGCGGATCCTGCCAGTATTGCGGCGCCACTTCCATCACGACGAAATATTGATTCAGCGACGTATACATCGTCGAAACCGGGCGCTGGCCGAAAGCATCGTAGAGGGTGTTGTCGATCAACTGGGACGAAATGCCGAATCGCGCCGCCGTTTTCCGGTCGTAGGTCACCATGCTCTGCAGCCCGCGATCCTGCTGGTCGCTGCTCACGTCCGCGATAATCGGAATCTTGAACAGTTCTTCCAGCATCTTCGGAGCGACTTCATCCAGATCCGCCAGGTTGTCGCCTTGAAGCGTGTATTGATATTGCGCATTGCTCTGACGGCCGCCGATGCGTAAATCTTGAAATGCCTGCAGATAGAGCGTCGCGCCGGGTATCGCGGCCAGCTTCGGGCGCAGCCGCTTTATGACGCCATCGACGTTTAATTTCCGCTCTGCAAGCGGCTTGAGCATGATCAGCATGCGCCCGCTATTGACCGTCGAATTGCCGCCGCCGCCGCTGAACGCCTGCACGGTTTCCACTCCGGGATCGGCAGACACCACGGCCACCATCTTTCGCAGAATCCCGTCCATTGCCTGAAAGGATGTGTCCTGATCCCCGACAACGTTGCCGTTCATACGTCCGGTGTCCTGCTGTGGAAAGAAGCCCTTCGGAATCTGAACGAACAGGTACACATTCAAAGCAATCGTTGCAAACAACACCATCAGCGTGACAAACGAGTGGCGAAGTACAACGTTGAGAGCACGGCCGTATCCATTCACGATCGAGTTGAAAACGTTCTCGCTGGCCCGATAGAACCTGCCATGCGCCGCGTGCTCCTTCAGAAAATGCGCGCACATCATGGGCGTCGTCGTCAGAGAGACGACCATCGATACGGCGATAGCAATGGAAAGCGTGATGGAGAATTCCCGCAACAGCCGCCCGACGATTCCCCCCATAAGCAGCAGGGGAATGAATACCGCGATCAACGAAATACTGATGGTGAGAACAGTGGATCCGATTTCGCTCGCTCCCTTCAGGGCGGCATCGAACGGGCGCATTCCCTGCTCCAGATAACGCGAAACGTTCTCGATCACGACGATGGCGTCGTCCACGACGAAGCCGGTCGAGATCGTGAGCGCCATGAGCGACAGATTGTCCAGACTGAAATGCAGGAGATACATCGCCCCGAACGTGCCCACGAGGGATATCGGGACCGCCACGGAGGGAATAAGCGTCGTCCGCCAGTCGCGCAGAAAAATAAAGACGACCAGGATCACCAGCAGCACGGAGAGCGAGAGCGTGCGCTCGACCTCATGGACAGAGGCCCGGATCGTCACGGTCTGATCGATCGCGATCCGCATCTGGATGGACTTGGGAATGGAAGCCTGAATCTCGGGCAGCGCGGCGCGAATTCGATCGACGGTATCAATGATGTTGGCGCCGGGCTGACGGTAAATGATCACCAGAACCGACGGCTTGCCGTTGGCATATCCGCTGTTACGCAGATCCTGCACGGAATCGATCACTTCGGCGACGTCGCTGAGCCGCACCGCGGTGCCGTGGCTGTATGTGATGAGAAGCGGCTTGTAATCGATCGCTTTAAACATCTGATCGTTCGCGCCGATTTCCCACTGCTGCAGGTCGTTCGTGAAGTGACCTTTAGGAGTGTTGGCGTTCGCGCTGGCCAGCGCGGTCCGGACCTGTTCGAGACCGATTCCATATTTGCTCAGGACGTTGGGGTTGAGTTCCACGCGGACGGCAGGGAGAGAGCTGCCGCCCACCTGGACCTGGCCGACTCCCTGCATTTGCGACAGCCGCTGGGCCATGATCGTCGAAGCGGCATCGTAAATCCGGCCTTTGTCCAGGACATCGGACGTCAGGGCCAGCAGCAGAATCGGAGAATCGGCCGGATTCACTTTCCGGTATGTCGGATTGCTTGGAAGGTTCGCAGGCAGATAGCCGCGGGCCGCGGCAATCGCAGCCTGTACATCTCTTGCGGCCGCGTCGATATTGCGGTCGAGGTCGAACTGCAGCGTGATTCTGGTGGAGCCGAGCGTGCTCGTAGACGTCATTTCCGTCACCGCCGCGACACGGCCGAATTGCCGCTCCAGCGGCGTCGCGACGGAGGAAGCCATCGTTTCCGGACTTGCTCCGGGCAGGCCGGCCTGCACCGAAATCGTCGGAAAATCGACTTGAGGAAGCGGCGATACGGGCAGCAGCAGGAAGGCGACAGCGCCGGCCAGCGCCACTGCCGCAGACAGCAGCGTTGTTGCAACCGGTCTTCGAACAAATGGCTCGGAAAGATTCATGATTCCTAGCGGGCCGGCTCCGCGGCCTGCCCGAACGTTTCCATTTCCACGCTTTTGCCCGAGAGGCGGCGCGCCAGCCGCCCGAACCAGAGATAGATCACAGGAGTCGTGTAGAGCGTCAGCATCTGGCTGAAGATCAGGCCGCCAATGATCGTGATCCCGAGAGGCCGCCGGAGTTCCGCTCCGGTTCCCGTTCCCAGAGCAAGCGGGACTCCGCCGATCAAAGCGGCAACAGTGGTCATCAGAATCGGGCGGAAGCGCAACAAACATGCCTGATAAATCGCGTCGAGCGGCGCCATGCCCTGCTTTCTCTCGGCTTCGAGCGCAAAGTCGATCATCATGATCGCGTTTTTCTGCACGATTCCAATCAGCAGCACGATTCCAATCAAGGCGATAACACTGAAATCGTTGCGCGTGATCATCAGCGCCAGCAGCGCTCCGACGCCCGCGGACGGCAGCGTCGAGAGAATCGTGAGCGGGTGAATGTAGCTTTCGTAAAGAACGCCCAGCACGATGTATACGGTCACCAGCGCGGCCAGAATGAGGATGGGTTCGTTCGCCAGCGACGCCAGAAATGCCTGGGCCGTTCCCTGAAAGGCGGTCTGCATGCTCTGCGGCACGCCGATCTGCGCCTTGACTTCATCCACGGCCTTCACGGCATCGCCCAGCGACGCGTTGGGAGCCAGATTGAAAGAGAAAGTCACCACCGGGAACTGGCCCTGATGGTTGACGGTGATTGGAGACGATGTCAACTCCACGCGGGAAAACGCGCTGAGTGGAACCTGTCCCCCGTTCGGAAAAACAGCTGAAGCCGCCGAAGTGCTGTTGCCGAACACGGCGCCCGACGCCTGTGACCCGGATGCCGGCGACGTCGCCCCTGTCAGAATGGCGGCCGTCGATGTCGCCGCGGCATTTTTCGGACCTGTCGAAATACTGGTCGACGATGAGCCGCCTGAAACGATGCCGCTCGAATTGCCTGAGATTCCGGTACGGATGAAAAGCCTGTTCAGGTCAAGCGGGCTCTGCTGGAACTCCGGTTTCACCTCGAGCACGACGTGATACTGGTTCAACTGCGTGAACATCGTCGAAACCTGGCGCTGCCCGTAGGCGTCATACAGCGTCTGATCGATCGCCGAGGTTGTTATGCCGAAACGATCGGCGGTGTCGCGGTCATAAACGATGGTTGCCCGCAAGCCCTGCACCTGTTGGTCCGATGCGACGTCGCGAAGCTCCGGCCGCGATTGCAGCCCTTTCAGCATCTTCGGCACATATGAATTCAGCTCTGTGGCGCTCGGGTCTTCGAGGGTGTATTGGAACTGTGTGCGGCTGACGCGGTCCTCGACGCTCAGATCCTGGACCGGCTGCATGAAAAGCGTGATCCCGGAGACCTCCGCCAGCTGAGGCTGAAGCCGCCGGATGATGCTGGTAGCGCTTATCTTGCGGTCTTCAAGAGGCTTCAGGTTGATCTGAATGCGCCCGCTGTTCATCGTGGTATTTGTACCGTCGATGCCGATGAACGACGAAAGGCTTTCCACCGCAGGATCTTTCATGATTACTTGCGCCAGCACCTGCTGCTGCCGCGACATCTGCGCAAACGATACGGTCTGGGCCCCTTCCGAAATACCCTGAATCACGCCGGTGTCCTGAATGGGAAAGAAGCCCTTGGGAATCACGTTGAAGAGGTAAAACGTGAACCCGAGAGTTGCTGCCGCGACCAGAAGCGTGGTGGTTCGAAAACGGAGCACAACCTGCAGCGTCCGGCCATACAAAGCGATGATGCCGTTAAACACGCGCTCCGATACATGGTAGAAGCGGCTCTGTTCCTCTTCTCTCTTATAGCGCAGCAGTTTTGAACACATCATCGGCGTCAGCGTCAGCGACACCACGGCGGAGACCAGAATCGTCACGGCGAGCGTGACGGCGAACTCGCGGAAAAGACGGCCGACGATGTCGCCCATGAACAGCAGGGGGATGAGCACCGCGATCAGCGAGATCGTCAACGAGACGATCGTGAACCCGATCTGCTCCGAGCCCTTCAGCGCAGCCTGCATCGGAGTCTCGCCTTCTTCAATGTAGCGGCTGATGTTTTCGATCATCACGATCGCGTCATCGACGACGAAACCTGTCGAGATCGTCAGCGCCATCAAGGTCAGGTTGTTCAGGCTGTAGCCCAGCAGGTACATCACGCCGAACGTTCCGACCAGCGAAAGCGGGACGGCGATACTCGGTATCACCGTGGCAGCAACATTGCGAAGAAACAGAAAAATCACCAATACCACCAGCGCCACCGTGAGCATGAGCTCGAACTGGACGTCGGAGACCGAGGCGCGGATAGTGTTGGTCCGGTCGGTGAGGATGCTGACCTGCACGGTTTTCGGGAGCGTGTTCGTCAATTGCGGCAGCAACTGCTTCACACGATCGACGACTGCAATAATATTGGCCGCCGGCTGACGTTGAATATTGACGATGACGGCGGGAGTGCTGTTCATCCACGCGGCCTGCCGCAGGTTTTCCGTATCGTCTTTGACGGTTGCAACGTTGGACAGCTTGACGGGAGCTCCGTTCCGGTAGGCAACCACCAGACCGGTATAGTCTGCGCTGGAGAGCAACTGGTCATTCGAACCGATCTGGAAATCCTGCTGAGAACCGTCGAAGTTTCCTTTAGCCTGATTCACGTTCGCGGCGGCGATGGCGCTGCGCACATCCTCGAGGTTGATGCCGTACGACGCCAGCATTGTCGGATTCGCCTGAATCCGGACAGCCGGTTTCTGCCCGCCGCTGATGCTCACCAGACCGACGCCCGGGAGTTGCGAGATTTTCGGAGCAAGACGCGTATCCGCAAGGTCTTCGACGTTCGAGAGCGGAATATCGGCAGAACTCATCGCCAGTGTCAGAATCGGCGTGTCCGCAGGGTTGGTCTTGCTGTAGACGGGGGGCGCCGGGAGATCCGGCGGCAGGTACGTTCCGGCGGCGTTGATGGACTGCTGAACCTCCTGCTCCGCCACGTCGATGTTCAAACTGAGACTGAATTGAAGGGTGATAACCGAACTGCCGTCGGAACTGGTCGACGTCATCTGCTGCAACCCCGGCACCTGCCCGAACTGGCGCTCCAGAGGAGCCGTGACCGACGAGGCCATGACATCGGGACTTGCTCCCGGATAGAACGTCACAACCTGGATGATCGGATAATCGACTTCCGGCAATGCCGAAACCGGAAGCTCTTCGTAGGCGACGGCGCCGGCGAGTAGAATGCCCGCCATCAACAACGACGTTGCAACCGGGCGCAGGATGAACGTCCGGGACGGGCTCATGAATTTCCACCCTGCTTGTCTTTCGGGTTTTCTCCCTGGATCTGCGCACGAACCGCGCTGCCTTCGATCAACTTGTCCACACCGGTCAAGACGACGGTGTCATCCGCATCCAGGCCGGTTGTGATTTCGCTTTGATCGCCCTCGGTCGTTCCGATCGTGACGTTGCGGAGCGTCACCGTTGAATCCGGCTTTACAAGGAAGACATAGGTGTTCGTTCCGGACCGCTGAATTCCTGCCGAGTTCACCAGCACCACGTTCTGTTTTTGCTGCACCAGCAGCCGGATGTTGACGAACTGGCTGGGGAACAAGGCGTCGTCCTTGTTGTCGAACGTTGCGCGCAGGCGCAGGGTGCCGGTGGTCTGGTCGATGACGTTGTCCAGAGTCGTCAGGGTCCCCTGGGCAATCTTCTTTGCCATGTCGTGGGAGAAGGCATCAACTTGAAGCGTCTGTCCGGCGCGCATCCGATTGCGTATATCGGGAAGCTGATCTTCCGGAATCGTAAAAATCACGCTGATCGGTTGAAACTGAGTGATGACAACCAGTCCATTCGTGTCCGACGCGTGCACGATGTTTCCCGGATCCACCAGGCGAAGTCCGACACGGCCGGTGATCGGCGCCGTGATCTTGGAGTAGAGAAGATTCAACTTGGCGCTGTCGATCATGCCCTGATCGGCTTTCACTACGCCTTCGTTCTGGGCCACCACAGCCCGCTGGGTCGCCAGCTGCTGTTCCGGAATCGCGTTCTGCTGAAGAAGCATTTGATAACGGGTCAGATCCACTCTCGCGTTGTTGAGGATGGCCTGATCGCGACCCAGTTGCCCTTCATATTGATCCAGCTGTGCCTGATACGGACGCGGGTCCACCTCCATCAGAAGCTGGCCTTTCTGAACGAGATCGCCTTCATGGTAGAGAATGTTGATCAGTTCCCCATCCACCCGCGTCTTTATCGTGTCGGTGTAGATCGGTGTCACCGCGCCAAGCCCCGTCAGGTATACGCCGATATTGCCGCGTTTCGCGCGAGTGGCCACCACCGGCACCGCATTGGAATTCGCCTTCTGGTCGGCCGAAGCTTTGTTCGCCGCCTGCGTGCCCTGGGGACTGCCGCCTCTGAACCAGTAGAGCCAGGCGCCAACGCCCAGCAAAACGAGGACAAGCAGCCAGCCCCATCGGCCCTTGCCCCCGCTTTTGGGAGGCGGCTGTGGCGGTAGCGTCGTGTGCCCGGGCGACGGCATCTCCCGGATCGTGGGTTCTTTGATTTCAATAGAAGATTGTTTGATTTCGTTTAATGATTCTGGCGTCATCGAGACTCAAGTGTGGGCTCTGTTTGCGGTTAGCGCTACTGCAAAATGACAGATCGGTGTATATGTCAAATGACATATACAAAGGGCCGTGTTTCCAGCGCAGCCGCTCTTACCCGTCAACCCGGAGGATGCCGCGCTGGAGCGCGATGGAAACGGCGTGCGTCCGGTCGGAGGCCCCGAGTTTGGCCAGGATGTGCTGGACGTGGATCCGGACGGTGCCGTCCGAGGTGCCGAGTTGATCCGCGACCTCTTTATTGCCGAGGCCCTTGGCAATCAAGGAAAGCACTTCCTCTTCGCGGGGAGTCAGCGCGGGCTGCGGCAGATATGCCGCGAGGCGTTCGCTGACTTCAGCGGGCATCAGCCGCTTGCCGGAATGGACGGTCCGTATCGCGCGAACCACCTCTGTGTGAACCATTTCCTTCAGGAGGTAACCCTGCACGCCGGCCTTCAGCGTCCGGTAGATTTCCTGATCGCCGGCATAGCTGGTGAGCGCGATGATTTTCGCATCGGGAAATTCACGAAGGATGGCTTCGGTGGCGGCGATACCGTCCATACCCGGCATCCGCAGATCAATAAGGGTCACATCGGGCACATGGATCCGGAAGAGTTCCAGCGCTTCCTGGCCGGTGCCGGCTTCGGCAACCAGATGGATATCGGACTCCGCGGCGAGAATCCAGGCGATTCCCTTGCGAACCAGCGGATGATCGTCCGCGCACAAAACGTCGATGCGTCCGTCGGCGCCCATAAATAGGTTTACGGCGCCGGCACGAGCACGCGAACCGTCGTTCCCTGGACCGGACCGGTGAGAAGCTCGAACTGTGCTCCGATCTGGCTGGCACGCTCGCGCATGCCTGTCAGACCGTAATGCCCGGCCGCGGGGCCGGCGGCATCGGCCAGGCCCTTGCCGTCGTCCTGCACCGTTAAGCAGATGGAGTTCTTTGCGAAGCGCAAGCCCACTTCAATCGTGGTGGCGTCCGCGTGCCTGGTGGAATTGGCGATCGCTTCCTGAGCAATCCGGAGCAGATGTCCTTCGACACTCGCCGGCAGGTGAGAGGGACCGCGATCGAGCTTGAGTTTGAGCTGAATATCTTTGCTCTTCGTGATCTGACGGGCAGTCTCCGCGATTGCGGCTTGAAGCTCCGCGTCTCCGCCTTTGACGGCGCGCAGGCCGGCAATGGATTGCCGCGCTTCTCTCATGCATTGCGCGGCGTCCCGGATCAACTCATTCAATCGGCTTTGGCCCTGGCCGGCAGACAGACCTGTAGAGATCGCCTGCATTCCCATCGTGATGCCGGAAAAGCCTTGCAGCAATGTATCGTGAAGCTCTCGGGCAATGCGGCCGCGTTCAGCCAGTACGATCTCGAACTGCTGCCGCAGGCTCCGGACACGCATGTGCCAGACAAGCCAGGCAACAAATAAGAGGCCGGCGCCGCAAAGTGGAAAGAACCAGGCGCGCTGATAGTAATAAGGAGCGAGGCTGAACGCGACCGCGCTCCCGGATTCATTGCACAACCCATCGACGTTGCACGCGATCACACGGAACTGGAATTTGCCCGGAGGCAGATTCGTGTAGTAAGCGTCGCGCCGCGTGGAAGCGTCGGTCCAGTTTGTATCGTATCCTTCGAGCTTGTAGCGGAAGCGGATTCCGGCAGGCGCGAGGAAACTCAACGCCGTGTAGCGAAACTCCAGATCCTTGCGGCCCGCCGGTGCCGATCCAATAGCAGCCGGGGCTTCCTTCCGGCTATTCACGATGACGTCCTCGATAACGACCGGCGGGGCCGGCGCGTTGCGCTGCAGCTTCGCCGGATCGAGCACGAGCAGACCGCGAATGGTCGCAAACCAAAGCGTTCCATCCTTCATCTTCCACACGGCAGGCTGCACTCCGGATCTGCTTTCAATGGTTCTCAGACCGTCCAGCGGGCTGTACGGCGTGCTGACGAATTTCTGAATTTCGCCCTCGGCAAACTTCCGCAGATCCGATCGATTCACTGAAAAGATGCCTTTGCTCGATGCCATCCAGAGCCGGTCCTGGCTGTCCTCCGCAATGCCGTAGATTTCGTTGTCGAACAGGCCGTCCCGCATGAAATAGCTGGAGACTTTTCCATCCTTCAACAGGCGCAGGCCGGCGCCCAGCGTTCCCATCCACAGCAGGCCCTCCTGGTCGACGAAGAACGTATCGACCTCGCGCAACGGTATATCGGATGGAGCAAACTCGCGGAAGGCGTGGTCCTGATAAATCTTCAGGCCGGCTTCGGTCGCTGCCAGAAAATGTCCGGCCTTGTCCTCGCCTCCCGCCACGGCGGACAGCCGTGAAGCATCTTTCGGCTGGATGAATCTGCCGTTCACGAACATGCTGAGGCCTGAAGGCGTTCCAATCCAGAGAGCGCCGGCGTGATCGTGGAAGAGAAACCGGATGTGATTGTCCGCGAGTCCCTGGTCGCGCGTGTAAGTTTCGACGACGCTGCCGTGTCTGAGCAGATTGAGCCCAGCGTTGGTTCCGACCCAGAGGTCTCCGGCGGGATCTTCCGCAAGGGCATAGATTTCATTTCCAGCCAAGCCCTGCTTCGTCGTGAGCACGGTGAGGTGCCGGGCATCGTCAAACCGGCAGAGGCCGGCGCCGATCGTACCGACCCAGACGGTGCCGTCGCGGTCTTGAAGGACCGGACCGACGTCGTTCGTCGGCAGGCCTTCGCTGACGGTATAAGGAATGGTCCGGCCCTCAAGAAACTGATTCAGTCCGTGCTTCGTTCCAGCCCAAAGGCTGCCTTCGCGGTCTTCGTACAGCGAATAAACCGTGCTCTGGGACAGGCCGTCTTCGGTCCGATAACTTTCGAACTTCCCGTTGCGGAACCGGCTGAAGCCGCTTTTGGTGCCAATCCACAGCGTCCCGTCGCGGCCTTCGATCAGGGAGTAGATCCAGTTATCGGGGAGGCCGTCCTTCACGGTCATCAGATGTTCACGTCCGCCGGCGAAGCGGATCAAGCCGTTCGTGGTGCCGGCCCACACGGCGCCGTCATCGGAACACAGGAGGGCGCGAATATCCCCATATTCGGGCATCGACGTCAGCGGGTGATTAATAAAGGAGGAACCGTTCCAGGAACTCAGACGATTGCCGTCTCCGCCCACCCACAATGTGCCGTCCGGAGCCTCACATGCCGAGCGGACATTATTTGAGGGCAACCCTTGAGGCATGCCGTACATCGTCAGTTTCCCTTGATTCAAACGAGCGAGGCCGGTAGACGTACAGGCCCAGATGTTTTCATTGCGGTCCTGCAACAAACACTGCACGGTCGAACGCTGCGGTTCGTCCTTCTGCAGGTATTGCGTCGCCACACCGTTTTCCAGCCGGATGAGGCCGGCCTCGTTTGTGCCGACCCAGAGGTTGTGGTGCTTGTCTTCCAGAATGTTCCGGACCCATGCGCCTTTCAGCGGCGGCTGGGCCGCCGGCGACGTGCTGGCCATTTCCGAGAAACGGACGCCGTCGAAACGGACAAGGCCCGCTTCGGTTCCAAGCCACAAATAACCGTCGTGGGTTTGCAGGATCGATGTGATCGTGGCGTCGGGCAACCCCTGCGGCGCCTGCCAGATACGATGCACATATTGCGTCAGTGCGCGGTTGGGATCGAGCGCGAAGGCCGGGATGCAGAGAAAGAGCAACAGCAGGACACCGGCCAGCGAAAGGCATTTTGGACGCAGCATATTACGATTCGATCTTACTGCCGTTCGCGAAACACGAAAAGGGGAAGGAACGCAAGAAGCACAAAAGGCACAAGAAGGGCGGGTCTTTCTTGTGCCTTTTGTGCTTCTTGCGTTCCTTCCCCTTTTACCGAAACAAGTGCGGGACAAACCGGCTGAGGTTCGTGGTGATCGGGCCGTCGGACTCGCGAATTCCCATACCGCAGGCGCCTTGATCGATCACGTACCAGCTTCCGACAACCGGATAATTCCCCTCAAACGCCGGAATATGTGCAGCGGCCTGATACACGAACGCGCCGTCGCCGTAGTTCCCGGGCGTGTTCACGCGCGGGCCCGAACTGCCGACGAGCGTGACGTTCGCGCCTTCACGCGAATAGAGCGGCTTGCGGATGTAGTCGACCATCAATCCGGGATTGTCGATGTGCGCTTCGAGCAGCAGCGGATGCTGGGGAAACAGTTCCCAGAGAATCGCGAGGATGCCTTTGTTCGACGCAACCATTTTCCAGATGGGCTCGATCCACTGCATCGCGGAATGCGTGTCGATCAGATGCTGCGCGAAGGCTTCGCCGAGAAGCCACTCCCATGGATACAGCTTGTAAATGCTGTGAATGCGATTGCCGGCAAGATCTACGAAACACTCGCCGTTCCATCCGATCTCGGCAACGGTCAGCGCCTCGGTTTTGTAGCCCGATTGCTGAGCGAGGTCGCGGAGATATGTCACCGTCATCATGTCTTCCGTATCCGCGGCATGCGTGAAATATAGAGGCGAGCCGTCGATGTAGTTCACCAGCTCCGTGAACTTCGCCAGAAGCTTTTCGTGGATGGAATTGAACTGATCGCAATTCTTGTGCGTGTCCTGCAGCCAATACCATTGAATGATCGAAGCTTCCAGCAGAGCCGTCGGCGTGTCGGCATTGAATTCGAGCGCTTTGATGGCGCCCTTGCCATCGTAAGCAAGGTCAAAGCGCCCATGCAGCGCCGGAGGCTCCTGGTTCCACGCCGATATGATGAGCGGCACAGCGGCCGCCGGAATGCGCAGCTCGGCGAAACGGTTTTGATCGATCACGCGCTGAATCGCCGCAAGCCACATGTTCCATAGCTCATTCGTCGCCGCTTCGAGCGCATCGACTTCTTTCGCAGTGAACTCATAGAACACGGACTCGTCCCAATAGCGCTGGCCGTCAGGCGTGTGATAGATCAGCCCCTGAGATTCGACGGCGGATCTCCACGACGCGCGCTCGGGTTGTTGTTTCCGGATCATTCGCCGCCTCCTCCACCGTGCGCGCTCGCTCCGAATCCGCCGCGGCTGATGCCGGAGGACGGCGTGGCATGGCCCTCGATCACGGTCTCGCCCGGAGCAAAGGCCCGTGACGAATACCACCAGTGATAGTAGCCACCCGGATAGTGCGCTACGTCGTGGCAATACCGCTGGTCGACGACGACATTACTTTGATTCACGCATTGCTGCCAGTCCTGATGGTAGGCGTCACGCGCATTGAAGCGCGCGAGCGCCGCGGCGGCAACGGCGGAAACAAATGCAATGCGAACGGTCGTCGATTGCTTCATTTATCGGATGGCGGTGACGATGATGGCAGCGATTCCAAGAAGGACGGCCGAAAGCTTCAAAGCAGCGGCCATGTTTCCGTTCTCAATCTGCATTTTGTAATCGATGGGGTCCAATTTGTCGAACAACCACGAGCCGGCAAAAAAACTGAAAACGCCGACCAATGTCCACCACAGGACATTCAACGTCTCCGCCGGGTAGTGTGCGAGTACTTCCATAGTTTGCCCTCCAGGGTTGAGTTTCAGGATGTTCGCTTATTTCTGGATGCCGTACAAGGAAAGAGGAGACAGAATACTGGCGATGACTACGCGTATTTTCGCTCCAACGATCTTTCTGAGCGCCTTTCTGCTGTTCTGTTTCGAGCCGATGATCGGCAAAATGATGCTGCCACTGCTCGGCGGCGCGGCGGCCGTCTGGATCACGTGCCTTCTGTTTTTTCAATTGATGCTGCTGGCGGGGTACGGGTACGCGCTGGTGCTGGAGCGTTACCTGCCGGCGCGCGCGCAGATCATCGTGCATGCGGTGATGATGGTCGCGGTGCTTTTCTTTCTTCCGATCCATTTCGTGACTCGGCCGGACGAAGCGGCCTCCATCAATCCTTCGGGCTGGCTTCTCTGGCAGCTGGTGAAGTCCGCGGGCATTCCGTTCGGCATCGTATCGACGACGGCGCCGCTGCTTCAGGCCTGGCTCACGAAGACGAAGGCGGCTGCGGCGCGCGACCCTTACTTCCTCTACGCGATCAGCAACGCGGGAAGCCTGATCGCACTGGTCGCCTATCCGCTCTTGATAGAACCGCGCATCGGCGTGCGGGAACAGACATGGTTGTGGTCGACGGCGTACGCGCTGCTGGGCGCAATGCTGATTGCGGCGGCAGCGGTCGTCTGGAAGACCGTTTCAAGCCCTTCCCAGGAAGCGACCCCATCGGTGACGGCGGAGATACCGTCCTGGCGGCAGCGATTGTTCTGGCTGGCGGCGGCGTTCGTGCCGTCGGGTTTGATGCTGGCCGTAACGAATCACATTCTGCTGAACCTGGCGTCCGTGCCGTTTCTATGGATTCTTCCGCTTGCCGTTTACCTGATGACGTTCATGGCCGCCTTCGGACGAAAGATCCACATTTCCTCGAAGGCTGTTTCCGCCGCAGTGCCTGTCGTTCTGCTCCTTCTGTTTCCCTTCGCCGCCACCAGCCGCGCTGTCGACGTTAAATTCCTGCTGCCGCTCATTGCGGTGCACATGTTGATTCTGGCCGCAGGCGCGCTGCTGTGTCATACGGCGCTTGCGGCGCGGCGGCCGGATCCGCAGCACTTGACGGAATTCTATTTCTGGATCGCGCTGGGAGGCGTGCTGGGCGGCGTCTTCACGGCAGTCCTGGCGCCATTCATGTTTCGGACGGTGATCGAATACCCGCTGCTTGTGGCGGCGATCGCATTTTTCCGCGAACCGGGGGAACCGAAAACAGAGATCAACGGCGGTGATTTGATTTTTCCCGCGGTGCTGGGCTTCGCGGTGATCGGTGCTTCGAAGCTGTTGCGGTCGCATGGCGTGAACTTCACCTCGGATCTCTGGACAAGCATCGGCCTGGACATCGTCATCATCCTCTTTGCCTACCTGCTGCGGCATCGGGTGTTCCGCTTCGGCGTGGCAATGGCGATTCTGATTTTCGCTTACCAGCGTCTGCTGCCTCAGTTCTTCGGAGGATCGGAGTTCATCTACATGGCCCGGGATTTCTTCGGCGTGAAAGGCGTGAAGTACGACTTCAACACCAACTCACGCCGGTTGCTGCACGGCGACACGCTGCACGGCATCGAGAGCCAGGATCCGGATTTCATCGGGCACCCCGTCGCTTATTACGATCCGACCGGACCTGTCGGCGATGTCATGGACATGTTGAGCGAGCGTGGGGGTAACCAGCACGTCGGCGTGGTGGGATTGGGAACCGGCAGCATGGCAGGATGGACCGCTCCCTCGCGCCACATCACGTTCTTCGATATCGACCGGCAGATGATCGACATCGCGATGAACTACTTCACCTTCCTGCCGAGCTGCGGGAAGAACTGCGATGTGATTGTCGGCGACGGCCGCCTGTCCATCGAGAAAGCCAATGCCGGAGAATTCGATCTCCTGATGCTGGACGCGTTCAATTCCGATTCGATTCCCGCGCACCTGGTCTCGCGCGAGGCGATCCGGATGTATCTGACGAAACTCAAGCCGGACGGGTTCCTGTTGTTTCACGTCTCAAACCGGTACATGGACGTCGAGGCGCTCATCTCTGCCGTGGTGACGGATGCGAACCTGGAGGCCCTCGTCCGCCACGACGATGAACAGCAAAATGACCTCAAAGCCAGGTCACACTATATCGTTGCGGGCCGGAATGCCGCGGCTCTCGGCGCCTTGGAGCATGACGCCAACTGGATGAAAGTCAAGAAACCGGACAACGTCGCCGCCTGGACCGACGACTATTCCAACATGCTGGCCATTCTGCGCTGGCATTGACGGGCCGCGCAACGCAGGCTAAAATGTCTTCATCATGACTAGACGTGCGGAGCAGATCACAACTCTACAGCGCAACGGCAGTCGTGTGCTTTCTCTGCTTCCTGGATCGTTTGGCGATCTAGTTCTAGATCGCCTGGCCCTTGCGGCTCCGCCCCCGCGGCTACGGGCCTGATCCACCAAGGCCGGCCAGCCGCGAAAAATCTCGAAGCTTCCACATAAAGTGAGCGATGATGAACCCGATGAGAACGTTAATCGGCATTCTGTGAATCGAGCGAAGGACGCACGGCGTGCGCCCCTTTGCCGATAAAACGCGCCGGATTCTGCTCGCCTGACTTTGCTGCCGGACGAGCAATCCCAGCCGTCCGAGCGAGTCCTCAAAAGCCCGCCGTCACGGGGCGCACATAACACTTTATAGAGGAGACGACTGCTATGAATCTCGAGGAAGTCTGTGCCGTTGCGCGGGAAAACGCTGCGCTCACGGATTCTGAAGCGCGCTGGCCGGAGAAGTCCATAACGGCATTGAGCAGCGCCGGGTTGTTGGGATTAACCATCCCCAAAGAGTTCGGCGGCGCCGGAGCCGGAATGCGGGAGTTTGCCCGCGTCACCGAAGAACTCGCAACCGTTTGCGGCTCGACTGCGATGATTTACCTGATGCACGTTTGCGGCGCTCAGGTTATAGCCGGCGCCCGCCAGAGATCCGCCCTCGACGGCATTGTGACCGGAAAACTCCTGACCACGCTGGCCTTCAGCGAGAAAGGCAGCCGCAGTCATTTCTGGGCCCCTGTCAGTCGAGCCGAGCAAAATGGCGGCGGAATCCGGATCCGGGCGGACAAATCTTTCGTCACGAGCGCCGGACACGCGCAGACGTATGTCGTGGCTTCAGGATCCGTGGGCGGGAGCGCGGCAACGGAATCCACTCTATATCTTGTGGGAGGAAGCAGTGCGGGTGTCCGGACGCTCGGACCCTGGACGGGCATGGGACTGCGCGGAAATTCCAGCGCTCCCATGGTCTTCGATTGCGTGGTGGGCGAGGACGCCAGGCTGACCGCCGAAGGTGGCGGCTTCCAGGCGATGATGCAGATCGTCCTGCCCTGGTTTCAAGTCGGCTCCGCCGCCGTCTCACTTGGCATTGCCAAGGCGGCTTTAGCCGATGCGACGCGTCACGTCTCCTCTGCGCGCCTGGAACACCTCGGGGAAAGCCTGGCCGCGGCGGTTCCGGGAGTACGCGCGAGGATCGCGAAGATGCAACTCACGCTCGATGCGGCGCGTGCTTACCTGAATGAGGCCCTGAGCAAAATTGAAAATCAGGCCCCGGATGCGATGCTGGCAGTGCTCGGCGTGAAAGCTACAGCGGCCGAAGCCGTCGTATCAGTCACCGATGAAGCCATGCGCGCCTGCGGCGGAGCCGCCTTCAGCCGCCATCTCTCGATCGAACGCAATTTTCGTGATGCGCGGGCGGCTTCGATCATGGCTCCGACAACCGACATTCTGTATGACTTCATCGGGAAGGCCCTGTGCGGCCTGCCGCTGTTTTGACAGGAGGGAATGATGGACCAGTCGATTGTTGTCGGGGCTGTGGCGTACGATCCGAAGGTCGTCACCATCTGGGAGCTGATTCGCGAGTATTTTCGTAATGCCGGCGTCCCGAATGATTTTGTCCTGTTCTCGAACTACGAAGCGCAGGTCGAAGCGCTGTTAAACGGTTTTATCGATATCGCCTGGAATACGAATCTCGCGTATGTGCGGGTTTACCGGCGCACCAACGGTACCTGCCGCGTCCTTGCCATGCGGGATACGGATGTCGACTTCAGGTCCGTGATTATCGTCCGTACCGGTGGCGGCATCTCAAGCTTGCCGGACCTGAAAGGCAAAGCCGTCGCGTTCGGCAGCCGCGATTCCGGGCAGGCATCGATTCTTCCCGCCCATTTTCTTGCTGCAAATGGCATCGACCCGGCCAGGGACATCAGGCCCATTCGCTTTGACCTGGATGTCGGCAAACACGGTGACACCGGAACCAGCGAAGTTGCAGTCCTTGACGCCGTCGCGCGCGGGTCGGCTGATGCCGGGGCCGTCGGAGACCAGTACTGGGCCCGTGTGCTTGCGGACGGCAGCGTTGACCGCGCCAGGATCAAGGCCATCTGGACGTCGCCGCCGTACTGCCACTGTAACTTCACGGCGCTTGAAAGGAATCGGTCCGGGGCGGATCTCGAACGCTGGACGCAAACGCTCCTGAAGATGGATTACAACAATCCGGAACACCGGAAAATCATGGATCTCGAAGGCCTCAAGCGGTGGGTTACGCCGCAACTGGCAGGATACAAGCCCCTGTTCGACGCCGTAGAATCGACAGGATATTTCTCGAACGCCCAATGAAGGACCGCGCCGCCACTTGCGACGCCGGGCAGTTGACGTTTTCAGACGGCCTTGCGGTCCTGCTGAACCGTAAGCTGGATGCGCTCGATTCCGGCGATGTACTGGAAGTCCGATTCTCCGATCCCGCAAGCGTCCACGACCTGCGCGCCTGGCTGCGGCTGACGGGACATGAGTTAATAGAGGTCCGTCAGGAGCAGGCGGATCTTTCCTGTCGGATCCGGCGCGGAACAGCGCGGCGGCTGATTGTGGCCAAGCCTGCGGACGGGGATAATCGCGCGGACGTGGCCGGGGGATGCCAGGATACCCGGCATCTGGTTCTCGACGCCGCTGCAAGGATTCCTGTCCACGCCGATCCTTCGACCGGCTTTTCGCCGCGCGGCAGTGTCATTGAACAAGGCGCGCCTGTTTTTGACTTTGAGGTTGTCGATTCTGCCGCCGCATGGTCGCCCGGCGCCGGCGAGCTTTATGAACAGGCAGGCGCCGGCCAGTGGAACGCCACGACCGACATTCCGTGGGGACAACTCCACGCCATCGACCTGGAAGTCGAACGTGCAGTGTGCCAGATCATGACCTTCCTCGCCGAAAACGAATTCTCGGCGTTGTATGTTCCCGCCAAATGGATTGCTCGAATCCACCCGCACTTCATGGAAACCGTCTTCTTCCTTGCGACACAGGTCCGCGACGAGGCGCGCCACATTGAAGTCTTCATCAAGCGTGCTCTGGCCAACGGCGGCGGCCTGCAGTTTTCTTCCGCCTCGACTCAGCACTCCTTGAAATCGCTGCTGGACCGCGACGACTTTCTCGAAGCCAGTTTTCTTTTGAGCGTGCTGGGAGAGGGAACCTTTCTCGATCTGCTCCGCTTCCTGGAAACTCATGCCCCGGAGAGCGTCACGCAGGAAATTTCCCGGCGAACCCGGAGCGATGAAGCGCGCCATGTCCATTTCGCGCTGCAGCATATTCAACATGCGATCGGCGCGGACCCCGGAGTTAAAAAACGATTGAGGAAGGCCATATCGGACCGGGCTTCGGCGTTGTCCGACGTTCGCATGTTGAACCCGCTGGTCGAGGAATCGCTCGTGATCCTGGCTGCGGGCGGCCTGGCTGCGGCCGGACTTCCCTATGGCACGGAAGCCGTTCGTCAACTCCATTCAACGATGCATGAAAACCGCGTCAAACGTCTTCAGCTCGTTGGTTTCGAGGAGTCTGAGGCGCGGGAGTTGTCCGAAATGCACACGCCGAATTTCATGTAACCGCGCACGATGTCTAAAAGGAATCAGGGATAACCTGGAAATACGGCCCTGTTCCGGATTGCCCGATTCATTCTTGTAGAATACAAACATGCCTTCAACCACAAGGTTTCGATTGTTCCTGCCTGTAATTCTGTGCGCGTGCGTTGCGGCAGCTCACGCACAACAGTCCTATCTGGCTCCGACGCTTATTGAGGCGGGCAACGTGGTGTTTCCAAATTCAGGTCCACCGGTTGCTGCCATAAGCCTCCTGGCTGCTGTCGATCCCGACGGCCATGTTTCGGAAACGCAGACGGTGGATTCCGTCGGGAGTACACCGAGCGGCGAAGCTTACGCGGGAACCCTTGCGGGATATGTTAACGACTCCATCGCCGCCGCGAAGCAGTGGCGTTTCAGTCCGGCGGTGGATCTCCGTCGCAAACCCACTCGTTCCACGGCGTCGATCACCTTCGTCTATCAAACAGTGTTTGATCGAGGTGCGGATACCACCATAATCCCATCGCTTGAAACTAGCTCTCGGAAGGCTGATGAATACCAGCCGCCGTTGGCAGGAAAGGTCTCGCGCGTCGAATATCCCCTGCGGGGCTTTATTCAAACACCCAGCCCGACGGTGGTTTTAAATCTGCAAATCGAAGCGGATGGCTCCATTTCGACGGTCGACGTTATTCAATCTGTCCCCGCCCTGAATGCCCTGGCGGTACGCGACGTGAAGAACTTCCAGTTCCGGGCCGCACGCTACGAAGGCAAGCCGATCCGATCGACAGCCATTGTCGCCTTCGTCTTCCTGAGACTGACAAATTAGGCGGAGTAATATCGATCCTAACGTCCTCGCCACATACACTCACTTGTTCGCTGCGCCGAGGATCACCATGGCCTGCGCCATCGGCAGAAGTCCGGTGGCGTTCCAGAAATTGAAAATGAAGAAGGCGATCAGATCGGAGTGCCTCGCGTTGTCCGGATCGTTTTCGGCGAAGCGTTTCTTCACGAGCCTGTGGCAGACCTTGAACAGCGACCTCTGAATCTTCGGAATACTGTCGCCGGATTTGACTTTGACCTTCAGAGAAGCGGAGGTGAATTCTTCCCAGAAGGACGGTTCGGTGATGAGCCGCTTCGGTTCTTTGTGCGCAATCCCGGCGTGTTCGGCGACCCGCGAACAGGTGTAGTACATCACCCGATTGAGGTGGGCAAAGAAAGGCACGACTTCCTGCCTGCGGCCGGCGGCATCGTTCCCGAGCGCTTTTTCCGCGGCGCGCACGGTCATCTCGACGAGGAAGTTTCCGTCGATTGCCGGCTTTCGGAGGTGTGCGCGCAGCTGCGCTTCGAGCGAAATCGCCTCGAGCAGCGGATCGGCGAGGAGCAGTTCTTCACCCCGCATCTGCAGCAGTCCGCGTGAAAGGCCGAATTGAACGCCCGATGGATGCATGTGTTCCTCCGATTCTAAAACGCCCGGATGGGAATCGCGAAATTTCCATCCGGGTGATTACGTTAGTTACAGACTTTCGTAATCGAGTCGCTCCAGTCCGAGTAGCCCGCGGCGGTCAAACAACGGACCTGAACGCGTACGTCAAACCGGGCGTTAGACCCGTCACGGATATCGGGGGACGGACCTTCGTAACCGGAATCGTCGTCCACTGTCCTGGGATTCCCGCGCTCATCGGCGCCCAGCGCAACTCATAGTACGAGGCGCCGAGGAGCGCCATGAGCACCACCAGGAACTGACCGGCATTGATGCCCGGCTTGATGGAACGGATGAACAGCGTAAGCGGCTGCAAAGGCGTCCGGCCCTGAGATACGGGCTCGAACCCGCTTTTCAAGAACGTTGTCATATCTCCCTTGCAGGCTCCCTCCACGTAGTGGCCAACATCATGCAACATCTTCACAACCACTGTCTCTTGAGCATCACGCGCGGCGATGGCTTTTGCACCTCCGTCCAGCGCGGCCGCGAGATCGGCCGTGAAGATCTCCGTGTTGGATTTGAAAGTCGCCTGGTCGACCGGCGGATTCGGATAATCCAGCAGATCGGCATAGGTACCTCCGAGAACAGCATTCAGACGCGCGAGGATCTGTTCACCCTTCTTGCCGGTGTAACCGACCTTCGCCTTGATTGGAATCGGTATCGTTTTCATACATTTTCTCTTTTCTTTTCTTAAATTGGTTTATTGGGTTAACGGTTTTAGGAAGGCCATCGAATAACTGCTGCGCGCTATCGCGCTTGCGCTACGCGGACCCTCCCGCCTTTCAACGAACGCAGTCCTATAACGCACGGGCGAGGCCATTCGTGCCAAAGTCAACATGGATTTGTGGAATCAGTGATTTACGACTCGAAGGTGGAAAAGGAGATAGCGGAGGGCCTTAAAATTTCAAGGTTTCTCTTGAAATGGCATCAAGACTTTTCTTGAAAGTTACAAAGTTGTCGGAAAACCGAACGTGGAGAGCAGTCTTGTGTCCACCTGAAAACGAAGAGCAACGGCACTCAGGGCCGTTAACTCCTTTGTGTAGCTGGAGTTTCGGTTAGAGTTTCGCAAAAGTGCGATGCTGCCCCGGAAGTGTCCCGGATGGTTTATCAATTTGAAATTTGCCTGGGCACTCTGACGCTGGCACTGATTCCTATCTCCGAGCCCTTCTTTTTACGGGATTGTGTGCGCTTCGCACTATTCAGTCTCTCAGGTGGTTTGGAGGTGTCGGACCTGAGGGTGGCCGCGACTTCAACTTCAGCCCAAGCCCGGACATCCGCAACCATTTCTCGATCGCTTGCTGGGCATGGAAGCCAACGGCTTGGTCATCGCTGTCGGAAGCAGCGATCAAGAGATGCAATGTCTTGATATCGCGGTCGGCCACAACCAGAAATCTTCGGGCCAGATCAACGGGATGCTTCATGCAAAAGTTTCCCTTCGGTGTTGGCCCAATACAGAGCTGTTCCAACTAAGGACGACCAGTCGTTGAATTCCTCTTCTGAGATCACGATGACATCGACCGGCACGCGGAAAGGGCGAAGCAGGCGTCGAAGACGTACCATTTCGTCACGCTTGCTCACGACGGTCGGCTCCACGATCAAAAGATCGAGGTCGGAATCATCGCGAGCATTACCCCTGGCATAAGATCCGAATAGAATGACTTTCGTCGGCCTCGCGCCTTCTACGAGAGCAGCAACGACTTTGGCGATCATTTCTTCGGAAATCATAGAATCCCAATCTATAGTTAGCCATCCCGCTTGGCAACTGCGGCGTGGAACTTCACAGCGACGGCGATCATGCTGGGTCCCCGCCCGCTCCATTCAAAGATTTCAACAACCGGTATTGGCTAGATATTGAAAATCAACGCCACGTCAGAACTCGGACGCCGCTCCGCCCCCGCTTAGTGTTGCCCCCGACAGCGAGCCCGACCATTGTTCCCGCGACAGTTGCGCGCTCTTCTTTCAAATCTCGGCTCTCTTCCCCGATGTCGAGCGCTCTTGTTTCAAATCCCAGCTCTCTTCCCCGATGTTGAGCTCGGCCGCGAGTCCCGTCTTCCATGCCCAACCCGGCAGTGAGATTCATTCTCAACGTCGACTCCCTCATCCCCGGCATTTCATTATTATTCAGGGTGCGATAGGCCGTCCTGATGAGAGTCGCCACGGTCATGCACAGCGCATCGAGACGGCCGGGCGAGAGCCGCATCGAATTGGAGCCTCCACCGCGCATGCCTTCCGGCGCCTGAAAGTCTTTCGGGCAAGGCTTGATAGAGGCTTCTTCAAATTGTGGCGCCTTCGGAACCTCCACTGGAACCGCCGGCGCGGTCGGCGCGGCCTGGCGAGCCGCCACGCTCTGCGCTATTTCCTGATGCAGCATCGCGAGATATGCTGCCGCTTCACGGCTCCAGCCGATTTTCACCGCTATCGCCAGCTCGGGGTTCGACCTCGAAGAGGCCTGCTCGCCTCGGCGCAGATCCTTTTCCACGGCGCCTTGCTTGACGTGAACTTCACCTTGAATGACAGCAACGTCTGAGCCTTTTTCGTCGGCGTTCACGAGAAAGACAGTCCCCACAACAGACACGAGGACATCGCGTGTCGAAACATAAAGATGGCGGCCTGCCGCCTGTTTTGCAGCATTCACGATGATGCTTCCGGCGTTCAGCCGCACGCGCAGCCCATCGACAGCCCGTTCGACTGCCGCCTCGGAACCCGCTCGGATCTCCACATGCGATCCGTCGGCAAGCGTCACGGCGGTGCTCCCGCTTTCATTGGAGCGAAGCAGTTCTCCGGCCGTGTAGGCGCGGCCATCCGCGGATGATGCGACGACGTCCGGGCCTTGCTTGCGCCAGACCATGACAGACACAACGACCAACGCTACAGCGATGGCGGCGAGAGTGGCCGCGCGGCCCCATGCGTTTCGCACCGGACGAATCGATTCCGGTTCGAGCGCGGCGCATTCCGAAGCACCGCCGGCTTTCTCGTGAAGCCGCTGAAGAACGCGGCTCCCGGCCGCTTCGACCTGTTCGCTCGATGGACTGAAGAATCGACCGAGAAAGCGGCCCAGAGTCTGTGCTGTGTTCTCTTTCCTGCGTTTCATGACGTCTCTCCCAGAGCGCGAATCAGCTTGCGCAAGCGTGTCCGCGAACGGAACAGGCTGACCGCGATTGTGCTGCGAGTGGTCCCGAGCAGGCTTGCGATATGCCCAAGACTGTGATTGTCGACATAACGAAGCATGAGGATCTGTATGGCCGTTGGGTGAAGCGTAGCGATGGCTTCATAAAGGCGGCGTTCCGCTTCTTCCGCAAATTTTCCGTCGTTCGAAACGGCGTTCGCAATGCGCTCGACGTCGGAGGGAAACAGGTCGCGGGGCCGCCGCGCTCGCACGATATCCACCGCCCTATTGAATGCCGCGCGATACAGGTAGGCCTTCGGATCTTCTTCAGCTCAGGAGGAAATTCGCGGCGCACGAGCCGCAGGAAGACGGTCTGAAGAACATCTTCCGCGTCCTCCTCGCTGCGAGTGACACGGAAAGCCGTCCGGTAAACCAACTGATAGTGTTCTCGGAAAAGCTGGTCGAATTCCGAATCCGTTAGCTGGCTCTTCACCTTGAACGCCGTTACCGCCGACATCGGTCTCCTCGCCCATTAAAACGGAAGCCTACGGTGTTTATTAGCAGCCGGTGCCCAAAAATTTGCGGCTCTGTTCAGAAGGCAGCTCTAAAACGACTCCCGAAGGTGAATTCCAATCGCTACGCGGGATTTCCAATCTACGGTTTCACGGTTTACCAGGCATGTGGATTTACGATCGGCCCAGCATCATCGTTGAACGACGTTGTTTAATGGAAGCCCGTGGTAAATTGATGGATACAGGTTTCACGTAAGTTCACTGGAGTCCTTGATGTACCGGTTCCGAATGATGCTCTCCTCTTTTCTATTACTCTCGTTCTCTGCGGTCCCCGCCGGATCGCAGTCCGGAAGTGTTCCGGGCCAATGGGTCACCACATGGGCAGGTGCTATCCAGCGGTTCGTCGAAATACCTGCATATGGCGGAGCTATGCCGGCACCAGAGTTCCGGGATGCCTGGTTACATGGTGTTCTGAGCAATCAGACGGTTCGCATCATCGTGCGATCCAGTCTTTCCGGCAGCCGGATTCGAATTCGCCTGTCGAACGCATTTGGAACGCACCCGCTGATTATCGGGGCGGCTCACATTGCCGCCGTACCCTCTGGCACGGCGCAAATCATGAACTCCGCAGCGGCTTCCTCCGCGGCTGTTTCAAGAGGAGTCGGGAATTCCCCTTCGATCGTTCGTCTTGTTATTCCAGACCAGGACAAGGAGATTGCCGGCACGGATCGAATGATTCTGTTCGGAGGACGGCCGTCGGTGATCATCGCTCCTGGAGAAACCGCCATCAGCGATCCAATGGATTTCGAGACACGCGGCGCTGGCTTCCTGGCCGTGAGCCTGTATCTTCCGAACAAGACCGAACCTGCCACGGTTGTCGGCAGCGCCACAACAGCCTCCGTTTTCCAGGGGGACGCCACCGCGATGGCTAGTGAAACGTCGGTTCTCCAACGCGGTCCGGCACGTGGCAGTTTGTGGCTGTCGAGCGTGGAAGTCTTCGGTTCAGCGGAGAGTACGGGAATCATGATTATCGACGATGACAGCCGTTGGCGCGACGGGTTGAGTCCTGGTGCCGGCTGGCAAGTCCCGCTGATGGATCGCTTACTTTCGAATGGCGGATCAAACCGCTTCGCTGTTCTCAATTCCAGCATGAACGACTGCCCTTTGATCGGAAACTGTCGACCCACCGCGGTCGAGCGGATTCAGGAAGCAGCGCGGAATCAAGAGGGAGTGAAGTGGGTGATCCTTGCGACCGGCTTCGACGATATCCTCAACGCGAGTTACGACTCCGGGGTTCTGGGGCAGGCGCCACTTAAGACCACCGTCGAAGATGTGATTGCCACCCTCAGAGAAATCATCGCCGAAGCCCACGCGGCCGGACTTCGGATCACCGGCGTAACCTATCCGCCTTTTTTCGGAACCCCGCGCTACACTGAGAAAGGCGACGCCATGCGGGAGGCCGTCAACGAGTGGATTCGTGCAGGCGGCGCTTTTGATGCAGTTGCGGATTTCGATCGTGCTGTGCGCGATCCCAACTACCCCAGTCAACGGCAGTCCCTGTTTGTGGGCGAGAATCCCGCTTTTCTCGGTAACTTGGGATTCCAGGCTATGGCAAATTCGATCGACGCATCGGTTCTCACGCGCTAATCGAAGCCTAGAACTGCATACCCCGAACGCCCGATGTACACATCTCCTTTATGCTGTGACCCCGCTAAAAACACCGCAGGTTTACGAGTTGCAACTCAGTGGACGTGTAGTCGGTTACTCGTAGATGTATTCGTCCAACAGGATTCGCATTCCCTACGATTTGGATAACAATGCTGTCTCGGACCGTTCCAAGATCCAGCGCGCCATTTCGCGGGTGATGGATGGAAAGCAGGCAAGGAACTCTTCAAGCGTGTAATTGTGTTCGAGATAATCGAATAGGGTCTTTACCGGCACCCGGGTCCCCTTGAACACGGGCGTTCCACCGAGGATTTCCGAGTCCACAGTAATGAGATCATCGGACTTCATGTTACCAACATAACTGAAGTGATGATTTCCAGCAAAGGGACACACTCAGGTGGGGAGTTCACGCCGCTACAGCGGCCACTTCACATCGAATTGTTTGCAGAGGCTGGCGAAATAGGTTGGATGCAGGTTCAGAAGCTTGGCGGCTTCAGCGCGGTTGCCTCCGGTCTCTTTCATTGCCCTTTCGAGGATTTTCTTTTTCGCCGCGGCCACTTCGGTTTCCCAGCGGCCGAGGTTCGGCGGTTTGGCGGCACCGGCGATGTCGTCCGGCAGGTCTTCCCGGCCTATAAACGGCGACTTGCCGAGGGTGATGGCGCGCAGGATGGCATGCTCCAGTTCCCGGACGTTTCCCGGCCAGGCGTATGAAGCCAGGAGATATTGGGATTCAGGGGTGATGCCCTGGACCGGAGGCTGGGACGGCGGGCGGACCTGTCGGTATTTCCCGAGGAAATGCGCGGTCAGGAGGGGGATGTCTTCGCGTCGCTCGGCGAGACTCGGCATGTGGATGGAAATGACATTCAGGCGGTAGAACAGATCGGCGCGGAATTTTCCTTCGCGGATCGCCTTCTGAAGATCGATGTTGGTGGCCGCGATGATGCGGACATTCGCCGTGAGCGTCTGGTTTCCGCCGATGCGTTTGTACTCCTTCTTCTGCAGCAGGCGCAGCAGGTCTGCCTACATTTTCGGCGGGCAGTCGCCGATCTCGTCGAGAAAAACGGTGCCGCCTTCGGCGGATTCGAACAGTCCTTTCCGCAGCCGGTCGGCGCCCGTGAACGCGCCCCGCTCATGGCCGAAGAGCTCGCTGCCGAGCAGGGTCTCGGGGAAGGCGCTGCAGTTGACGGCATGAAAATCCTTCGCCGAGCGCGGGCTGTTTCGATGGATGGCGTGCGCGACGAGTTCCTTGCCTGTGCCGCTTTCACCGGTGATCAGGATCGTCAACTCCGAGGGCCCGGCGCCGCCAACCAGTTCGTAGACCGCCAGCATTCGCGGACTGCGGCCGACCATGTCGTGCTCGACGGCGATGCTCTGCTTCAGGCGGCGGTTCTCGCTCTCGAGCCAGGCGACGGTGCGGGCATTCTCCAGCGCGACCGCGGCGGACCCGGCGATCGATTCGAGAAGTTGAGAGTGAGCCTGCATGAACGATTCGAAGCCGGTTGTGGGCATCACGATATAAAGGAGTCCGACTCGTGTGCCGAGCGCCGTCAGTTGATGACACACGACGTTACCGCTACAGACCCGCCCTCCGTCGCGCGACGCCTGCTGCGTGACGCTTTCGTCGATGGGAAACGCTTCGTCACTCTGCGAGCCCGCATGGCGGTATGTCGTGGTGGTGATGCTGTCCGCTCCGCGGCCGAAAAGCAGGATCGCGACGCTCTTAACCGGAATCACACGGAAGATCCATTCGAAGACGCGGGACTGGATTTCATCCACATCGCGAAGACCGTTGATTGAAGCTCCAATCTGCAGGAGCGTCTCGACGACAACCGCCTTGGGCGCTTCCCATCCGTGGGTGCCGGGCTGGGCCTCCCACTCCCAGGCCCGTTCGGCCGCCGTCAGCTTCAGGATCGCCGGATCGACTTCACCGTCCGGGAGCGTCAGATAAACGAAGATCGTGTGGCCCACGCGGATGCGATCGCCGTGGACCAGCGCCTTGCCGGGATAGTAGAAACCGTTGATGTAGAGCCGGAAGCCGGTGATGAAATCATGGATCTGAACGTAGTCGCCGAGCCGGGTGATGCCGCAGTGCCGCCGGGCGACGGCAGGATCGTCGAGGGTCAGATCGCAGGATTTGCTGCGGCCGATGGTGAGTTCGTCGTCGTCCATGTCGTCTGCAATAAAGAAGACGGAACCCTGGAGCGGGCCTGAAAGCGCAGAAATGCGTGGATACATGGCGGGACATAGTAAATGAAGGGGAAAAAATGTCAAAGGTCGAATGTCCAATGGGACATTCGACCTTTGGGGGATCCGGCACCCACCGAAAAAACGCCTTCAAAGCCCCTCGATCCTCAGATGTCCCATCTGTTGCAGGATCCACTGCTGGCGGCTCCGGATGTAGGGGCCGGGTGCATTCGGTTTATAGCGATGCGGATTCGGCAGGACGGCGGCAAGCAGCGCGGCTTCCTCGGGCGTCAGGCGGGCGGCGGGCTTGTGGAAATAGTGTTGAGCGGCGGCTTCAACCCCGTAGATGCCATCGCCGAATTCGACGATGTTCAGGTACGTTTCGAGGATGCGGCGCTTGGTCCAGCAGGTTTCCAGAAGGACCGTAAAATAAGCTTCGAAGCCCTTGCGAATCCAGTTTCGCTCGGGCCACAGGAACAGGTTCTTGGCGGTCTGCTGCGTTAACGTGCTTCCGCCGCGCAATTGTTTCCCGTTCTCGTCGTAATCCATGGCGCGCTGAATCGCTCCCCAGTCGAAGCCATGATGGGTCATGAAGTTCTGGTCTTCCGAGGCGATGACCGCGAGCGGCATCGCCGGCGCCATCCGATCGAAATCGACCCACTTGTACTGTGGAGAATACTTTTGCCCTGTATGCCAGGACTCGACGCGCCGCTCGACCATCAGCATGGAAGCCGGCGGCGCGGCGAATCGCAGCACGACGACCAGGGCAACCGACAGGACCAGGTAGCCGAGCGGGATCGTCAACAAAACGAGACGGATCGGGCGCCAGCGGGAAGTTTTCTTCCTGGCGATCCTGTGTTGCGATGAGGCAGCCGGCATCAATAACTCGCACTATCGATTCTAAGGGGAAGGGCGAACAAACCGAAGACAATGCCACGGTATAATCATCAGATTATGCCAGCTGAGAGTTATAACCCTGCAGAGATCGAGCCGAAGTGGCGGGAATATTGGATTTCGAACCGGCTCCACGAAGCGAAAGACGACGATCCGCGGCCGAAGTACTACTGCCTCGACATGTTTCCGTATCCTTCGGGGTCCGGTCTGCATGTCGGACACTGGCGCAGCTATGTCCTGCCGGACTGCTGGTCCCGATATAAGTGGCTCCAGGGTTTTAACATCCTGCATCCCATGGGATGGGACGCGTTCGGCTCTCCGGCGGAAAATGACGCGATCCAGAAGGGCATTCAACCCAGCGTCAGCACCAGACGCAACATCGAGAATTTCAAACGGCAGCTTCACGAAATCGGGGCGATGTACGACTGGTCGCGGGAAGTCAACACCACCGATCCGGAGTACTACAAGTGGACGCAATGGATCTTCGTGAAGATGTTCAAAGCGGGCCTGGCCTACAAGACGCACATGCCGGTGAACTGGTGTCCGAGCTGTAAAACAGGAATCGCCAATGAAGATGTCGTCAACGGACGCTGCGAACGCTGCGGCACCGAAGTCACCAAGAAAGAATTGAATCAATGGATGCTGCGTATCACGAAATACGCCGACCGCCTTCTCAGCGGGCTTGAAAAGCTCGACTGGCCTGAGAAGGTCAAGACCATGCAAAGCAACTGGATCGGCCGCTCCGAAGGCGCGGAGGTGACGTTCACCGCCATTGCCGCCGATGGAACACAGCATCCCTTGAAGATTTTCACGACCCGTCCGGATACCCTTTTCGGAGCGACATACATGGTCATGGCGCCCGAACATCCGCTGGTGAAGCAACTCACCTCGCCGGCTCAGGCTGCGGCTGTCGATGCTTACGTCGAAAAAGTAAAGAGCGAGCGCGATATCGACCGCGCCGCGAAAACGGAAAAGACGGGAGAGTTCACGGGCGCGTACGCCATCAATCCGGTCAACAACGAGAAGATTCCGATCTGGATTGCGGACTACGTCCTGATGGCGTACGGCACCGGCGCCATCATGGCCGTCCCGGCGCACGACGAACGCGACTATGAATTCGCGAAGAAATTCGGACTGGAAATCCGCGAGGTGGTGTCTTCCAGACAGGGCGTCGCGACGGAGGCATTCATCGGCGAAGGCACGATGATGAATTCGGGTCCTTTCAATGGACGCCTTTCGGCCGACGGCCGCAAAGAGATCGTGAAGTGGCTGGAAGAAAAAGGCCTTGGTCATGGCACGGTGAACTACAAGCTTCGCGATTGGGTGTTCTCGCGCCAGCGATATTGGGGAGAGCCGATTCCGATCGTTCATTGTTCAGTCAATTGCGGTCTGGTTCCGGTTCCGGAAGAGGACTTGCCGGTTCGCTTGCCCGATGTGGAACGCTATCAACCGACGGGCACCGGGGAATCGCCGCTCGCCGCCATTCACGATTGGGTCAACACGAAATGCCCGAACTGCGGAGGGCCGGCGCAGCGCGAGACCGACACCATGCCGCAATGGGCCGGTTCATCGTGGTACTTCCTCCGCTATCCGTCGCCGCACGAGAAAGACGCTCTCATCAGTGAAAAGGGCAAAAAATGGATGCCGGTCGACATGTACGTCGGCGGCGTGGAGCACGCCATCCTGCACCTGCTTTACTCGCGCTTCTTCACGATGTTCCTGCACGACATCGGAGTGGTGGATTTCGACGAGCCGTTCCTGCGCTTGTTCAATCAGGGGATGATCACGTATCTCGGCAAGAGCGGAAAAGCCGAGAAGATGTCCAAGTCCAAGGGAAACGTCGTGAATCCGGACGAACTCGTCCGCGAGTTCGGCTGCGATTCGCTGCGCATGTACGAATTGTTTGTCGGACCGCCGGAACTCGACGCCGAGTGGAGCGACAACGGCATCAAAGGCGTTCATGGATTTCTCCGCAAGGCCTGGCACTGGGTGTCGATGCACAACGGCCAGTGGGCCAAGACGGCGTCGAAGGCGATGCTTACGCAGCGTCCTCTACTGGTGAAGAACGTGACCGAACGCCTGGAAGCGCTGCGCATGAATACGATCGTGAGTTCGTTCATGGAATTCGTGAACGAGGTCACCGACATGCGGGAGGCTCCGGACAAGGAGACGGTCGAAGCATTCCTCGTCGCGATGGCGCCGTTTGCGCCGCATTTCGCCGAGGAACTGTGGCAGCAAACGGGACACCAGCCGTCGGTGTTTTTTCAGAAATGGCCGAAGTGGGACGCGGCATACACCGTCGCGGACATGGTCAGCGTTCCGGTTCAAGTTAACGGCAAACACCGGGGGACAATTACGGTGAAACTGGATACGCCGGAGGACGCCGTGCTCGAGACGGCGATGAAGGATCAGACGATCGGGCGGTATCTGGATGGGAAAGAAATCCGGAAGAAGGTCTACGTCAAAAACAGGATTTTGAATCTGGTGGTGGGGGAATAAAGGTCAACATGGCTTGTGAGCGACCCCCTGCCGCTTCGCGGCTCTCCCCCTGTGTCAGGGGGAGAGTGGGA
>DASXLG010000203.1 GCA_036496425.1 Terriglobia bacterium
CGTCAGGTGCTGCCCGAATCTGCGTAATGCGTTTTCGGTAAGCCCGAACGATGGTCCGGGAATGTCCCGCCGTGAATTCCGGCTCAACTTCAAGCCGATCCAGATCCTTGTCATGGAACGAGACGAGCATTCGGTACTCAATGTAGTTGACCTCATTTCGCCTGTCAATAGTATACATACGTATGTCGTATATTTCAATTTACAAGCATAACCGGTCAAGCATAATATGGTCGTCATGAATAAGTTGACCAGATCTGAACGAGCGCAAATCATCCGCTGTCTGGTTGACGGCAATTCCATCCGGGTCACGGAGCGCATCACTGGAGTTACAAAGAAAGCAATCACGCGCCTGCTCGTGCAGATCGGCGAAGTGTGCCGCCAATATCAAGACGAGCACTTCCGCGATCTAGCCTGCAAGCGCCTTCAGCTTGACGAGGTATGGTCTTTCTGTGGCTCGAAGGAAAAGAACACTACACCGGCAAAGAAAGAGCAGGGATGGGGCGATGTGTGGACGTGGACGGCCATTGATGCCGACACGAAACTGATTCCCTCATGGCTCATGGGAAATCGTGATTCAGTGTGCGCTACGGAGTTTGTGCAGGATCTTGCGGCCCGGCTGAAGAACCGCGTGCAGATCACATCGGACGGGCATCGTGCCTACCTTGTAGCGATTGAATCAGTATTCGGCGCGGACGTGGACTATGCCCAACTCATCAAGATTTACGGCGCGTCGCAAAAAGAAGACGAGACACGCTACAGCCCGGCGACGTGCATCGGGATCGAAACCAAGATCATTACGGGCGATCCCGACATGGACCATGTTTCCACGTCATATATTGAGCGTTCTAATCTTTCGATCAGAATGCAGGTTCGCCGTTTTACCTGACGAATGCATTCTCAAAGAAACTCGCTAATCATGCCGCCGCATTCGCGCTGTACATGATGTTCTATAATTTCGCGCGAGTGCATCAGACGCTCCGGATCACTCCGGCAATGGCGGCAGGCGTCAGTAATCATGTTTGGGATATCGAAGAAATCGTCGGCCTGCTCGAAAAGCGCGAGGCCGCCAGGGCCTCGTGAGTTTGTTTTTGTTCGTACTGCCTCCCTCGATAGCAATACTGGGCGATAATACACACTTGGATGGAAAAGAGCGGATCTGTCGAATTTGTTCGCGGTCGTTTGTTCCTCGCGCTGAACGCTCAAAAGCAGCTCGAAGTAACGAATGCGATGAGTGCATTGAAGCTAAAGCTGTCCCGAAATACCTACAGAACTACCACGATGAGAATATTGCCGAATTTATAGATATAGCACGCAGCATCCTTGAAAAGAGCGGATTCAGCGGAACACCCGAGCAATGGGAAGCCGAGATAAGGCGGCTTGTCAATGAATACGATTCTAAGGATTCGCTTCTGGGGAAAATCATCCGCAAGCGAAACCGGCGATAGTGACCTTCCGTTTTTCAAAATACCCCACTACCCCCGGCCTCATTGAAGCATTGAAGACAACACGATCGTGGAGGGAGACACGACGGGTTTCCGGGAGAGAACACTTCATTCCGACGAGTTTCCTGGCAGCAGCATGTCAGAAATGCCCGCTTGCGTTGGGCGACCGACCGGAAGATAGGCGCGAATGCCATCTGGCCTGAGGCGCAATTATCCGGCGGTACCTGGCGCTTCGATCCGAGCCTTGTCACGCAAAAAAATAGAGCGATGAGAGCACCTGGCGAATATCGAGGTTGCCTGTTTGGGGCGGTTCGGGCAGATCCACGCCCGGATGGGCTGCTCTCTGTTCGTTGAGGAAGTTCTGCAAGACCGGTTCGGAATAGATGCGGACGAATTCCTCGCGCAGGATGCGATGGAGCAGATCCACATCGGCTGCGTGGACGCCGAAGCTGTCGTGGACCATCGAGAAATGGTGGATGCCTTCGGCTTTGAGGCGGTTCGTGGTCAGCATCATGTGTGCGGCATCAAATGAATGGACGAGGTGGGCGACGATGCCGTCGACTTGCTTCCGGATGTCGATCTTGCTGGTTTCATCCTCTAGATATATGACGAACGTGCCGTCCTTGGTCTTGATCCGCGCCGTCTTCGGCTTCCGGCATGCATGAACCACACGAAAACCGGTCGGCGTGGTCCACGTTATCCCGCGATTCATTTTCGCGAGGATGCGGGCGATGTTTCGCAGCCACTCCATGATCTTGCCTGCTTCGACGGCGACTTCGGGAATGCATTCCTCTAAAACCTTCGCCAGATACCTGGCACATTTCTTCGGATCGCTGCATTCGCTGACGGGCTGGGACTCGACGAGTTGCTTATAGATCGTCCCACGCGTGACGCCGTATGGTGTCGTCATCGTCGCGTGTTTGACGACCTCGCGATCGATCGCGAACGCGAGCAATTCCCGGGCTGCCTCGGCATCTTCAGAGCGCGCATTTGCCGCGTCTCTCTGTAAACGCCGGATGACCGCATCGGCGACTTCCTGGTAAATATCCTGCGGGTTCTCGAAAGGGAAGAGGTTCGTGGCGCGCCCGCCGATCGGATCGCGGCCCATCGCACTGAGATGCTGATATCCGTTGCAGCTGCCGTCCATGCTGATCGGCAAATGCGAGCGGAAATTGGGGCCGTCCTCGATATAGCCCGCCCATTCCAGACAGGCGGCCAGGAACATCCACGGTTTATCGGCTTCGTTCCAGAACCGGTGAGGACGAATCGGATCGGCCGCGAAGTCCAGGATTTCGTCTGTATGTTGGCGGACCCATAAGATGCGCTCGGCAAAAGAAACCTGCTTGCCCTTCCAATAGCAATTGAAAAGGTGGATCGCCAGCCAATAGGCGCCGCGCTCGCCAAGCGGCTTGCCTTCCTCGTACATGAGCAGAGATCTGCCGATGTCGTCCGACTGCGGATTCATCAGTTGAGGCACGGGATATGCACGGCTCCGATAATCCACCTGGTGCGGAAAATAGATGTGCGCCTCATCGAGCACACCCTCCGCCGTCGCTAAGCGGAACGCCATGACCGCCTTGAGCGCTTTGATCTTGCTGTTCAGACTAAAGGCGTCACGGCGCTCCCGCTTCCGTTTGCGGATCTCTTTGGGATCGGCATCGTCCGGCAATTCAGGAGGAAGTGGCTGAAATGTATGTGTCTTCAGCCCGAAAAGCAGATTGTTCGTATTCCACGCATGCCGCATGAACCGGTAAATCCTGTTGTTGACACGAAAAGCCGTACTCTGCAAGGCATTTACGGCCGAAAAGACGGGGGATAAACCGACACTTTCAAGCAGTTCCCGCGCGCTCCGGGGCTGATGTTTCACAAAGTTCAACGGAGTGGCGAGATAACCGCCCTGGTCCAGCGACACCCATGGGCGAGGCGGAATGACCATCGGCTGATGAACCGGACCCGGCATGAATTCAAGCGTTGACGGGTGATTGGCGATCCAATCGGCGGCTGACGTAGTGAGCCCTATGGTCTGCGTCGTCGTGATGTTTTTGCCGCTGCCCTCGAGAACGGTTTTCAACTCAAAGACCGGCTGTCCGTTGAAGCGGGCAAAACCGACCGCGAGCACGATCAGTTTGTGACCGAGATGGTAGGAGCGGAAGTTTTTTGCCCAGTCGTGAGGATCGTCGAGCTTTCGTGCCCATTCCGCCGCGCGCCGCCCGGCATGCGCGCTTCGGTTGCGCGAAAGCATTTGCTGCGCGATATCGACCTTTCTCCCTCGAATGCCATCGTGGATTCTTTCGAGCCGCAGCCGCTGGCCGATATCGTACGCAAGGCCGGTGGTGGGCGGCGCCTGGCCTTTCTTGAATTCCGAACTGGTTATCGTGTTGAACAACATGCTGAGAGTGATCAGCGCTATTCTTTCGTGATCGATCGAATTCAGGGCTATCGCGTATTTGGGTGGCTTCGGGCTTTGCGCCGTCTTCAAGGCGAGTTGCACGTCCAGGATGCCATCCGCCAGTGCTTTCAAACAGCTACTCACCAGATCCGCTACGGGTTTTGTGCCGGTCGCAAGCTGGTATTGGCGGCTTTGGTTATAGCGGCGCACCCCATCGCGAAAGGCATCGGCTTCTCGTTTCAGTTGTCGCTCTATGTCGTTCATACTCAACGCGTTCGGGCATTGTGACAGATAGGGAACCCTATTGGAATAAATATCGAGATGTGGAGAGACAGGGAAACCGGCCGCATGTCTCTCGACCTGTATTGGCGCGGCTGGCTAACAATTAACAAGGTAGGTGAAATATGACACAGACAAAATCGCATTCGACTCAGATCAAAGCAAAGCTTGGTATGCAGGGTGTGGCCGATGGGACCGTCGTGACGGCGCTGATGGCAGCGTACAACGGCGTCTTGAACAATTCGGCTTATCCGGCTTCACCGATCGATCTGGCCTCTTACAAGGCCGGTATCGATAAGCTCAGTGCGTTGATTGTCGACGCTGAAGACGGCGGCAAGAAAGCCGTTTCGGCGAAGAACAAACAACGTATCGAGGTCGTCAAGATGTATACGCTACTCGGACACTATGTCGAGGGCGCGTGCAATGGCGACGTGGCAACGTTCACCAGCAGCGGTTTTACGGCGGCAGCCAAGCCGGTAAAAACTGCTCCGGTGCCGTTGACTGAAGCGGCGTTCGGCTCGATCGATCGCGGGGCCAACAGCGGCGACGTTGTTGTCGAACCCGAGAAACAGACGGGCGCCATCGTCTTCGACGTGCGTTATGCACTACAAGGCGCGGGCGGGACTCTCGGTCCCTGGACGATCGTGACCATTACCAAGCCCAGAAAGGTAACCATCAGCGGCCTGACCATGGCTGGAATCTATCAGTTCCAGATCCGTGCGCTGGGCTTGCTGGGGTATACCGACTGGCTCGATCTCAAAACCTTCGTCGTCGCCTAGCGCGGCTGCGGGGGAACCAAGATAGCCACAGGAGGCACAGAGAAATCTGTGTCCTCTTGTGGCTATTTTTTTTCTGAGTTCAGCGCGCGGGTCTGCTCGGCCGCCCGGCGGCCGAACGTGGTAGCGTCCGGCGGGTTGCAGGCCATGCCGCAGATTTTTCCGTTCAATCCGATGAAGACGGCGTCGGCCCAGAGGGTATCGGCGGGCGTCGGGGCCACGTACTCGCGTCTCATGCGGGCAAGTGTTTCATCAGATTCCGGTGAATTGTCCGGCAGCCGCCGCATCCGGATGTTGGCTCGCGCCTGAACCGCGCCGACGGCCGCAGCGAGCGCGAGCTTTTCGGTTGTTCCGGAACTCGAAGAAAAAATGATGAGTACGTTGATCGTTTGCGTCATTTGCGTCATGGGCGGCGTGGCTTCTTTTCGGGAATCCGGAACAATCCGTCATACGCGGCGTCGTAAAAAGCGACGCGGCCCGAATCGAGAGGAGCGCCGGGCTCGACTTTGTCGCCGAGAATCATCGCGCGCTCGATCGTTTTGTCTTTGAATGCGGGCCATGCGGGCAGTCCCTTTCCATTCGGATCGCCGTTGGCGGCGAAATTTGCCCAATACGAGGAAAGCGTATCCGCGAGAGAACGATCGGTGTCTGTCCAGGGATTCGTGGCCGTTTGCAGGTTGTTGAACACGTATGCCAGTTCGGCGGTATGCGTGGCGCCGCGGCTGGGTTGGCCCGGCGCTACGGGAGGCACGCGCGTAAAGTAATACCAGTATGCCTTCCCTTTTCCGCGCTTGGACTGAAGTTTGGCCCAGGTTCTCATGTGCCAGGCCATCTCGTCGCGCACGCGAGTCAAACTCGATGCGGCCGCTTCGGCATCGGAGTTTGCCGGGTAGAGCTGAAGAAATGAATCCATCATGTCGCCTTTGCCGAAGCGCTGCTGTGCCTGGTCTTTCAACTGTTGTGCCGCGCCGTTCCCGCCGCCCGCGCCGCCCCCGCGCTGTCCGCCGGCGAAGAATGTTCCTTCGTCCTGGTTGGAGCCGACGAGCACGTCCACATCATTCTGCCGTCCTTGGGTAAAGGTAATCGAGAGATCTTCGGGAATGATCCATCCATCCACGATGATTCCGGAGCCGCGGCCCAGCCGCATCAATTCATCCGCGGGTTTGTTCCGGAGATCGGCCAGTGTTCCGAGTTTCTTGCCCGCCGCCTCCGCCGGCCCGAGTTCGGCCATGTGGCCGACGCCCAGTCCCATCCAGGCGCCGCTTTCGGCGATCGCCCGCTGAAAGAGTCCGGTGACTTCCGGCGATCCCACCATCGCGGCGACCATCATGGCGCCGGCCGATTCACCCATGATGGTGACGCGTTTCGGGTCGCCGCCGAAATTCTCGATGTTCCGCTGCACCCATTTCAGGACGCTGATGAAATCCATGAAGGCGTAGTTGCCGGATGCTTTGCGATTCGACTCTTCCGTCAGTTCCGGATGGGCAAAGAAGCCGAGCATACCCAGGCGGTAGTTGAACGTCACAAAGACGACGCCCTTTTTGGCCAGCGCTTCGCCGTCATATCGGGGCTCGGAGCCTGCGCCGGTATTGAATCCTCCTCCATAGGCGAAGACAATGACGGGCCGCCGTTCGGCCGCGGACTTCGCGCCTGTCCAGACGTTCAAATACAGGCAGTCTTCACTGACCGCGGGAGCCGGAGCGCCTCCTTGCGCGCGCGGCGCGGCCTGCAGACAGCGCGGCCCAAACTGATCTGCTTTTCGCACGCCGTTCCAGGCTGCGGGAGGCTGCGGCGGCTGCCAGCGTAATGGCCCGAGCGGAGGAGCGGCGAAGGGAATGCCTTTGAATGCGCGAATGCCGGGGCTTGTGCCGTTGGTGCCCGAGACCAGGCCATAGTCGGTCTTTACGGGATCCGGAATGGCAGCGGATCCGATCTGTGCTCCGAGTAAAAGGCAGCCAATGATCATCAGAGTGATTCTTCGCATTCGAAGATTTCCTTTCTCGGCCGGACAAGTAGCGAATAAGGCAGGACGGGTACTATCCCATCCTCCGGTGCGATTCGGGGACGTGTCCGCGTTTATACACCATAAATATCCTTTTGAATTCCATCACCACGTCGCCGTTCTGGTTGTAGCCCGTCGTCTTCACTCGAACGATGCCGACGTTCGGACGGGATTTCGATTCCCGCGTTTCAAGCACCTCGCTCTTCGAATAGATGGTGTCGCCATCGAATACGGGATTCGGCATCCGGACCTCGTCCCAGCCGAGGTTCGCGAATACGTTCTGCGTCAGATCGATTACGGATTCTCCTGTCAGGATAGCAAGCGTCAGGCAGGAATTGACGAGCGGTTTTCCAAACTCGGTTTGTGCCGAGTAGTTGTAATCGAAATGAACCGGATTGGTATTCATGGTCATCAGAGTGAACCATGTGTTGTCTGCGGCGAGGATCGTCCGGCCGACCGGATGCTCGTAGACATCTCCGGCTTCAAAGTCTTCGAATACGCGTCCTGTCCAGCCTTTTTTGATCATTTTGGGATCATACCGTGGAAATGATTTGTTACTATCCTCCGGTGGAGCAGAAGAAACCGCAGGGACCCAGTCTGTTCGGCGTCCTGAAGCCATACAAAGCATTGATCCTTCTCCTGGTTTCGCTGACGATTCTGGGCAACGCTCTGAATCTCGCCGTTCCAGCGATCATCGGTTCGGCGATCGATAACTATGCGCCCCGGCTCATCCTGGAATTTTTCGTCATCGCGGCCGGCGTCTTCATCTTCACGTACCTGCAGACGGTCGCACAAACTTATGCCTCGGAGCGTGTAGCCCGCGACCTGCGGACGCGACTTGTCGCCAAGATTTCGACGCAGGACCATGCCTTCATCCAGGAGGTGACACCGGCGAAATTGCTGACGAATCTGACTTCCGACGTCGATGCGGTGAAGTCATTCGTCTCGCAGGCGATTGCATCGATCATTTCATCGCTGTTCCTGATTGTGGGCGCCAGTGTATTGCTGCTTTTGCTCAATTGGAGACTCGCCGTCGGCGTGCTGGCGATGCTTCCGATCATCGGCGGGACGTTTGCCGTGGTCTTGAGCAAGGTGCGCAAGCTGTTCAAGAAATCTCAGGAAGCGATCGACTGGCTCAACAAGGTGATCAACGAGAGCATCCTGGGCTCGGCGCTCATCCGCCTCGTGAATTCGCAGCAATTGGAATTCGATAAATTTGTCGCGGCGAACACAGAGGCGCGGGACATCAGTCTGAGCATTTTGCGGCTGTTCGCCAGTCTCATTCCGGTCATCATGTTCTGTACGAACCTCGCGACGCTCATGATCCTGACGCTGGGCGGCCGCTACGTGATCCTCGGATCGATGACCATCGGAAACTTCATGAAGTTCAACAGCTATCTGGCGATCCTGATTTTCCCCGTGATCGTCATCGGATTCATGAGTAACGTCATCGCACAGGCGAGCGCTTCCTATGGCCGCATTTCAACGGTTTTGTATGCCCCGGACAGCAAGGATCCCGGCACTCTGGTTACCGATCTGCGCGGCGATCTCGGCGTCCGGAACGTCGTGGTGAATTACGGCTCCAAAACGGTTCTGAAGGATGTTTCGTTCGCAGCTAACGCCGGAACGAGAAATGCGATCATCGGTCCGACGGCCGCCGGCAAGACGCAGTTGCTGTATCTGCTGACCGGCCTGCTGAAACCTGCTTCAGGCTCGATCGAGTATGACGGGCGCAGCATCGAGGAGTACGAGAAGAAGTCTCTGCATCTCCAGGTCGGCTTTGTCTTTCAGGATTCGATTCTGTTCAATCTTACGCTGAGAGAGAATATTGCCTTCAGCAAAACCGTGCGCGACGAAGATCTCGAGAAGGCGGTGGCGACGGCGGAACTGAGCGAATTCATCGAGAGCCTTCCGCAAAAGTTGGACACTGTAGTTTCCGAGCGCGGCACCAGCCTTTCGGGCGGCCAGAAGCAGCGTATCATGCTGGCCCGGGCATTGGCGTTGAATCCCCGGATTCTGCTGCTCGACGATTTCACCGCGCGGGTCGACACGAACACGGAGCGCAAGATTCTCGAAAACGTGCATCGCAATTATCCGGGGCTGACTCTTGTCTCGGTGACCCAGAAGATTGCGTCGGTGGAAGACTACGATCAGATCGTGCTCTTAATGGAAGGAGAAGTTCTGGCGACCGGCACACATGCTCAGCTGATGGAAACGTCGCCCGAATACATTCAGATTTATGACTCGCAGCGAAGCACAAGCCACTACGAATTACACGCTTAGCAGCAGCGCGAAGCCCATGCAGAGCGCAGCGCTCGGACCTGCGCTCAAGCGTCTGTCGCCGCTGCTGGCGGACGACAAACGGCTGGTTGCGTCGGCTTTCGTCGCGATGCTGATTTCGAGCGTATCGTCGCTGCTCGGGCCGGTCATTATCAGCCATACCATCGACGCATATATTCAAGGCAGGAACTTTCGCGGCGTGCTGACGTTTTCCGGAATTCTCCTCGGCGTTTACCTGTGCGGTCTTCTCGCCAGCTATTTCCAGACACTCGCGATGGGAACGGTTGGCCGCACCGTCCTGTTCAAACTGCGCAATACGGTATTCACCAAGCTTCAGGAACTGCCGCTGGTGTTCTTCAACCAGAACAAGGCAGGCGATCTCATTTCCAGGATCAACAATGACACCGATAAACTGAACCAGTTTTTCTCACAGGCTCTGGTGCAGCTGACGGGAAACCTGTTCATGATGGCTGGTGCGGCCATTTTTCTGCTGTCGCTCCATGTCCGGCTCGGTTTAGCGGCTCTAGCTCCGGCGTTGGGCGTGCTGGTGTTGACTCAAGTGATTTCGGGCTGGGTGAAGAATAAGAACATGAAGAGCCTGCAGTCGCTGGGCGGCATGAGCGCCGAGATCCAGGAAAGCATGAGCAACTTCAAGGTGATCGTCGCTTTCAACCGCGTCGACTATTTCCGAAAAAAGTTCGATGAGGCAAATGAGGAGAACTTCAGCGCCTCCGTTGCCAGCGGTCTTGCCAACGGAGTGTTCACCCCGACCTATGGTCTTGCCTTCAATCTGGCGCAGCTCACCGTTCTGTCTTACGGAATTTATCTGATCTCGGCAGGGCAGTTGACAGTCGGCTTGCTGATCGGATTCCTTCTCTATGTAAATATGTTCTACCTGCCGCTGCGGCAGGTGGCGATGCTGTGGTCTTCGTTCCAGCTTGCCCTCGCAGCGCTCGACCGCGTTTCGGAAGTTCTTGGGCTCGAGTCGAATATGCCGGTGCTGCCGGCCTCCCAGCAGACGCGCCGGCACGGAGTGCTCGAGTTCGAGAATGTGCATTTCAGCTATCCCGGAGGGCAGGAGGTACTGCGCGGAAGCAACTTCACGCTTGAGCCGGGAAAGACCTATGCCCTGGTCGGCCCCACCGGAGGCGGCAAGACGACAACCGCTTCGCTCATGGCGCGATTGTACGATCCGACGGGCGGCTGCGTCTGGCTGGACGGACGCGATATCCGGTCCTATGCTCCCGATGAACGAACCCGGAAGATCGGATTCATTCTTCAGGAGCCGTACCTCTTTACAGGTACGATTCGCGACAACGTCCTTTACGGTAACTCACAGTACCGGAAATATTCCGACGAGCAGCTCACGGCGTTCTTGAACGAACGCAATGTCGGCGGCCTGCTTTCTCGATTTGAAAAGGGTCTTCAGACGGAGGTTCTCGCGGCCGGCGACGCGATCAGTCTGGGACAGAAACAGATCATCGCTTTCATGCGGGCGGTGCTGCGCGATCCGGAGTTGCTCATCCTCGATGAGGCCACAGCCAACATCGACACCGTCACCGAACAGCAGCTCGAGCAGATCCTCGATAAGCTTCCACGCTCGACCACAAAAGTCATCATTGCGCACCGGTTGAATACCATTGCAAACGCCGACGAGATTTTTTTTATCAACGCCGGCGATATCATTGCCGCGGGTTCCATGGAACGCGCACTCGACATGCTGCTGCACGGGAAGAGAGTGAGTTAGGGCCGGCACCTCGCCTTCCCAAGGCGGGGTGGTGAGTAACTTCCATCGATTACACAACTTGTTGATAAACCAAATGCAGGATTTCATGTCAAAATTCCCAAGAGTATCTTCCGATAGCAATTTGAAGGCGCAGGGTATAAATAAGGAGTAACAGAACCGGAAAGGAAGCTTCGTATGAAACGCGTCGGATACTACTTTGCTATCGCGGCTTCCCTCATTATCGTTGTTGCCTTCCTGGCGAATGCTGCAGGCCGCTTCGATCAGAAACTCCCCTTAGACAAGCAAGCGATCCATGTTCTGAATCGTCTGACTTTCGGCGCCCGGCCGGGAGATGTCGAACAGGTCCGCCGCCTGGGTGTCGAAAAATGGATCGATCAGCAGCTGCATCCCGATCGGATCCCGGAAAACCCGGTGCTGGAGAGCAAGGTGAAAGCGCTCACGACCGTGCTGATGCCGGGGTGGCAGATTGCCGAAAAATATTCGAATGCCCTTCCGGGTCTGATTGTGGGGCAGGCGCTCAGTATCGTGGCATCGCTGACTCCACAGCAGCGAAGCCAGCTCCAGACCGGCTCTGCCGAGCAGCGGATGGCGGCCCTGATATCGCTTGATACGGAGAAACGGCGCCTCTATCTGGCGTCCGCTGCGCCGCAGGCATTGGAGGGTTTTCCCGAGGACATCAGGCAGGAAGCGGACAATGCACGGAAAGTCCAACAGGCGGAGCGGCAGAAAGAAATCCGCAAGTCGATGCCGCCGCTGATGGACCTGTTGACGCCGGACCAGATCAAGATCACCAGGACCGGAACGCCCGAACAGAAAATCGCGCTGCTGAATTCATTCGACGCGGACAAACGCAAGCAGGTTGTCCGCGCCATTCCCTTTGCGTCTTTGGGCGATGTGCCGGAATTACGGCGCGAAGCAATGGCGGTATCTCAGCCCCAGCAGTTCGTGAACTTCGAGTTGACCGAAAACAAGCTCTACCGCGCGATCTATTCGAATCATCAGCTCGAAGAGGTGCTGGTGGATTTCTGGATGAACCACTTCAACGTCTACAACGGCAAAGGAAATGACCGGGTCCTCCTAACCGGCTTCGAGCGCGATGCGATTCGTCCGTATGTCTTCGGCCACTTCAAAGACATGCTGCTCGCGACGGCTCGCCACCCCGCGATGTTGTTCTATCTCGATAACTGGCAGTCGCAGTCGCCGCAAGACCCGCCGTTTGGTTTGATTCTTCCAGCGAACATCCGCCGGCCAGGCATCAATGAGAACTATGGCCGGGAACTGATGGAACTGCACACGCTGGGCGTCAACGGTGGTTACACGCAGGCTGACGTGATTGCGGTTGCCCGAGCATTCACGGGTTGGACCATCTACGATCCCCAGAGATTTGCGGAATTTCAGTTCAATCCGGCGAACCACGACCGCAAAGAGAAGGTCGTTCTCGGTCATACCATTCCCGCGATGGGCGCCGAACAGGACGGCGTGCAGGTGATCGACATCCTGGCGCATCATCCGTCGACGGCAAAGTTCATCTCGAAGGAACTCGCGCAGCGCTTCGTTGCCGACGATCCGCCGCAATCGCTGGTCGACCGCATGGCAGCAACGTTTATCAAAACCGACGGTGATCTTCGCGCCGTGATGCAAACGATGTTCAGCTCGGTCGAGTTCATGTCGGAAGGCGCCTGGCAAAACAAAATGAAGTCGCCGCTGGAAATGGTCGTCGCCGCGGTGCGGGCTATGAACGCGGACGTCACCGACACCTATACCCTTGCGCAGAAGATTGCCGACATGGGAGAGCCGCTTTACGGAAAGCTGGAGCCCACCGGCTATCCCAACACTGGAGAAGCCTGGACGAACACCGCCAGCGTTCTGGGCCGAATCAATTTTGCGGCGGCGCTCGCTTCCGGGCAGGTACCTGGCGTGACGGTCGACGTGAACCGCTTCAATGCCAAAACTCCTGCAGTGGTGGCAAGGGACATTCTGAGTATGCCGCCGTCGCCGGCCACGCTGGCGGCGATTCAGAAGGGAATTGAGGGGAGTCAAACAGCCCCATCAACTCTTGCGAGCCTCGTTATGGGTTCGCCGGATTTTCAGAGGAGGTAGTGATGCTGACTCGGCGTTGCTTCATTCGTTCTTCGGCTGTTGCAGTTGCAGGCGCCGGACTGGCGCCTTCATGGCTTCGGGCCGCGTCGCAGGAAACGAAGAAAAAGAAAATCCTGATCGCGATCTTTCAGCGCGGCGCCGCCGACGGTCTGAATATCGTGGTGCCTTATTTCGAGCAACCGTATTACGACCTGCGGCCCGGGATTGCAATTCCAGCGCCCGGCAGCGGCAGGCCGAACAGCGCGATCGATCTCGACGGCCGTTTCGGATTGCATCCACAGCTTCAGCAGCTCAAGCCGCTCTGGGACAGCAAACAACTCGCAATCGTCGAGGCCACGGGTTCTCCTGATCCTTCGCGTTCGCACTTCGAAGCTCAGGATTATATGGAGGCCGGTATTCCCGGAAATGCCGCGGGAGACGGTTGGCTGAATCGCGCGATGCAGCCCGAGCCCGGCGCCTCGACGTTGCGCGCGATCGCCGTCGGCGCCCAATTGCCGCGGACCCTTCGCGGTAACTGGCCTGCGGTTGCGGTCAATAACCTGGACCAATTCAAAGTCCACGATCAAAACTCAGCCGATATCCTGCAAGCGATGTATGCCACGACGCCGGATGCCAAGCTCCACGCGTCGGGGAAAGAAACATTCGAAGCCGTAAAGATGGTCGACGCTATCAATCAAAAGCCATACGCGCCCGCGAACGGCGCCCAATACAACAACGAATTCGGCCGTGGCCTGCAGCAGATCGCGCGTCTCATCAAAGCCGACGCCGGCGTTGAGGCGGCTTTTGCGGACATCGGAGGCTGGGACCACCACAGTAATGAACCAGGGCAGTTGAACGGACTGCTGCAGCAATATGGCAGCGCCCTCGCTGCTTTCGTCCGCGACATGGGCGACCGTATGGATGACATCGTCCTGGTGACGATGTCCGAATTCGGCCGGACTGTGAAAGAGGACGGAAACAATGGAACCGATCACGGCCACGGAAACGTGATGATGGTGCTGGGAGGTCCGGTACGCGGCGGTCACATCTACGGACGCTGGCCCGGCCTCGCGCCCGACCAGCTTTATGAAAATCGCGACCTCGCCGTCACCACCGATTTCCGCGATGTACTGGGCGAACTCGTCCAGAAACATCTCGGGCAGAGCACCGACAAGGTCTTTCCTGGCTATAAGCCCGGCCCCGCTCTGGGTTTGATCTGAACAGACCTTATTGCACCATTGGAAGTTTTTGCAGTTCTAAATTTGAAATGCAGCAACTTCCAATGATGCAATGGTGCAATATTCTTTCTTCTGCCTTTTGTGCTTCTTGTGGTTCCTTCCCTCTTTTTTCTTTGATGCCGCGCGCATACTATAGGCGTGCGCCTGTCGCCCCGACACGACCATGCCTTGTAAAATGAACCCCAGACGTTTTACCTGGATAGTACTTACGCTGCTGGCGCTGGCTTCGGCTGAAACTTCTTTTGCTCAATCCCAGACGGCGTCGGGCGACGTCAAGGGCACGATCACGGATGCGACGGGCGGCGTCCTGGCCGGAGCGACGGTCACGATCACGAGCATCGATACGCACCTCGAACGTTCTGTGTCCACCGACGGCATGGGCAACTTCAGATTCTTTCTTGTACCGCCTGCGGACTACGAAGTGAAAGTACAGCTGCCAGCGTTTTCGACGTATACCGTGGGGTCCCTGCACGTCGGGATCGGGCAGACGGTGACCCTCAATGCGGTGTTGCAGCCCGCTGCGATCCGGCAGGAAGTGCTGGTGCAGGATGAGACTCCCGCCATTGAACCGGAAAAGACCCAGCAGTCGAACACGATCGACGAGCGACAGATCGAAAACCTTCCGATCAATGAGCGGAACTTTCTCAATTTCACGTTGCTGACGCGTGGTGTGACGGACTCCAAAGGAATCGTCACATTCTCGTTGCCCCAGGCGAACACCTCCGGTTTGTCATTTCTCGGCCAGAGCGGCCGTTCCAACAACGTCACGATCGATGGCGCCGACAACAATGATGACGCCGTCGGCGCGGTCCGGTCGACGCTAAGCCAGGAAGCGATCCAGGAGTTTCAGATCAACCGTTCCGGCTTCTCGGCCGAGTTCGGCCGCGCCGGTGGCGGACTGATCAACATCGTTTCGAAATCCGGCGCGAACCGTGTGAGCGGAGACGTCTTCGGCTTTTTTCGCGACCATAGGTTCGATGCGCGAAATCCATTTGCTTTCGGACCCGGCGGATCGAACATCGATCCGCCGTATTCCCGCCAGCAGGCGGGGTTCACTGTGGGCGGTCCGATAAAAAAGGACCGGACTTTCTATTTTCTGTCGTATGAAGGATTGCGCGAGCGGGAATCGAACTTTGTCACGTTCATGGAAAACGCGACGTTCTTCCAGCCGACGGCTTCTCAACAGGCCTTGATCCAAGGCCTCGAGGCCAGCCCGGCGCCATCACTGAGAGCGTCCGGCGCGATGCTCAATACCTATCTGACGACTTCGCCGCAGCTCTTTCCGGAAACGATCAATGTTCTTCAGTCGAACAGCGGGATCTTTCCATACAAGAACAACAACAACACCGCCTCACTGCGGCTGGATCACTCGTTGTCGCCGTCCAATCAGATGTTCGGACGGCTGACCTTTACCGATATCGATACAATCGGCGGAAACACCGGCGGTCTGATAGCTCCCTCGCGCGGCGCGAATTTCGCGATTCAGGACTATTCGGGCGCGCTTGCCGACTCGCATTTCTTTTCGCCGTCCAAGGTGAACGAGTTCCGCTTCCAGTTTGCCAGCCGGATGTACAACGTGCTTCCTCAGGACGCCTTTGGCCCGGAGATCACGATCAACGGTGTGGCAGAACTTGGCCGCGATTTCTTTCTGCCGTCCAACCGGACGGAGGAGCGCTGGCAGTGGCTCGACAACCTGACTCTCGTCGAGGGCCGCCACGAAATCAAATTCGGTGTGGACTTCGACTACATTCCGCTTCAGACGACCACCGAAGTGTTCCTCGGAGGACGTTTTATTTTTGGAACGGGAATACCGCTCGCAAACGTGATCGATACGCTGCTGGGGCCCGGCAATTCCACCACGCTGGCCGCGGGACTGACCGCAACCGGACGCGCCGATCTGGTGCCGAACCTGTCCGATTCGATCAGCTCGCTGCAGGGATTCAACTTCGGATTGCCGATCGTGTACCAGCAGGGATTCGGCAACCCGCAGGCGGCGATCACCAATAAACAGACGGCCGCATATATCCAGGACAATTTCAAAGCCCACTCGACGCTGACGCTGAATTTCGGGCTGCGCTATGACATCGAATTCCAGCCGCCGCCGGTGCATCGCGACCGCAACAATTTCGGGCCGCGGTTCGGCTTTTCCTACAGCCCCGATACAAAGACAGCGGTCCGTGGCGGTTACGGCATCTATTATTCGCCGCTGTTTGAAGCCCTCAGCTTCGAGGCGCGGGTTCTCAACGGCACTCAGATCTCACAGATTTTCCTTCCGCTCACGGGCTTGCCGGCGCTGGGAGTCAATACGACTTCGGCTCAGGTTTGGGGACTTGCAGAGCAGTTGAAGGTTTTCGGCAGCCGCACCTTGACCGCGAACGACATCGCGCTGCTCGGCTTGCGGCCCGGTGTGACGCCGCCCGTTCTCATCAGCACCAGTCCCAAAATCGTGAATCCCTACAGCCAGCAATTCAGCCTGGGTATCGACCGGACTGTTTCCGGTATTACCTTTAGCGCCAATTACATCGGAAACCGCGGCGTGAAACTCATTCGCTCGCGAAACGACAACCTGACGCAGACGGGAACGAATGCCTTCGGCCCGGTGGATGGTCCGATCAACCCGGCGATTCTGCAGGACAACCGCACCGAGACTTCCGGCAGTTCGATTTATCACGGTCTGGCATTGAGCGTCACGAAACGGTTCAGGCGCCGCTATCAGATTCTGGCGTCTTATACGGTTTCGAAGGCAATCGACGATACGACGGACTTCATCACGGATCTTCAGGCTTCGAATCAGCTGAATCTGCGCGCGGAGCGCGGCTTGTCGTCGTTCGATCAGCGTCACCGGCTGATTCTCAGCAGCGTTATGGAACCGGTCGGTGGCATCACCGTCGCGCCGATCTTTACTTATGCCAGTGGTCATCCGTTCAATCTGCTGCTGGGCTTTGATGCGAACAACGACACCAACGCCAACACCGACCGTCCGGCCTTCGCCGGCAGGAACACCGGACTCGGGCCGAACGATATCGATTTCGATCTGCGGGTCTCCAGGGAACTCCGGCTCCGGCGGGACTCGAATTACCGTCTGGAAGGGCTCGTCGAGGCTTTCAATCTTTTCAATCGAGTGAATTTTTCCGGGCTGAACAACATTGTCGGAATCATGCCGTTCTCCACGTACAGGGCGGCAGGGGACCGGAATCGCAACCCCTCGGATCCGTTGGGCTTTACCTCCGCCTTCGACCCGCGGCAGATCCAACTGGGCGTGAAGCTGAAGTTTTAGGGTGTCATGAAGAAGCGAATCGTCCACTGAATTGCCCTTCCGTGGCTATAATGTGGAGCATGCAACTCGCTGAAAAAATGTCCCGGCTCGGGACGGAATCTGCTTTCGACGTATTAGTTCGGGCGCGAGCGCTCGAGAAGCAAGGGAAAAATATCATTCACCTGGAGATTGGTGAGCCCGATTTCCCGACGCCCCCGCACGTTGTGGAAGCGGGAAAGGCCGCACTCACCGAGGGATGGACGAAGTACGGGCCGAGCGCCGGATTTCCGGAATTCCGGGAAGTGATTGCGGCATACGTGTCGCGGACCCGCGGCATCAAAGTCGATGCCGACAACATCTGCGTCGTGCCCGGAGGCAAGCCGGTCATGTTTTACAGCATGATGGCGCTGCTCGAACCGGGCGACGAAGTGATTTATCCGAATCCGACATTCCCGATCTACGAGTCGATCGTCAATTTTGTGGGCGCGAAACCCATGCCTGTGCCGCTCGACGAAAATCGGGGGTTCGCTTTCGATCTGAATGTGCTTCGTGACCGCCTCTCGAAAAAGACCAAGATGGTGATTCTGAATTCACCCGCGAACCCGACCGGGGGGGTCATTTCGAAGGAAGACCTGAAGCAGATTGCCGGCATGCTCCGGGAACGGGACGTCATGATCCTCAGCGACGAAATCTATTCGAGGATCTTCTATGACAACGAACCGTCGTCCATCACAAGCCTGGACGGCATGCTCGAAAAGACCATCATCCTGGATGGATTCTCGAAGACCTATTCCATGACCGGCTGGCGCCTCGGTTATGGCGTGATGCCGCACTGGCTGGCTGCTGCGGTGACGCAATTGGCGGTCAATTGCAATTCATGCACCGCGAGCTTCGTTCAGCGCGCAGGAATGGCGGCGCTGCAGGGCCCGCAGGACGCCGTTACGGCCATGGTCAAAGAGTTCCGCCGGCGTCGTGATGCGATGGTCCAGGGATTGAATGAGATTCCCGGCTTCCGGTGCGTTCTGCCCGACGGCGCGTTTTATGCTTTCCCCAACGTCACCGGCACCAAAGTGCCGGCCAAGGAACTGGCCAATCTGCTTCTGAACGAGGCCGGCGTCGCATGTTTGTGGGGAAGCGCTTTCGGTCAATACGGCGACGGCTACCTGCGCTTCAGCTACGCCAATTCGCTGGAGAATATCCAGGAAGCGATTTCGCGGATCCGAAAGCTTTCGACCCGGTGGGCGTGAGGAAGAAGACTCATGGCATTTACACGATTCCTTATAGTTTTGCTCGCCAGTGCGGTTCTGATCCCCGGCTTTCTTGTCGCGCAGCAAAAGGCCACACAGGAGCCCCAGACCCTTTCCGTCAACGTCGAACTTGTCAATGTGTTGTTCACCGTATCCGACAAAAGCGGCAAATTCATAACGAACCTTCCCAAGGACGACTTCAAGGTTTTTGAAGACGAGCAACAGCAGAAGATTTCGAATTTCAGCAATGAAACCAATCTCCCCTTGAGTGTCGCGCTGCTGTTCGACACCAGCGCCAGCATCCAGGGCCGGCTCCAATTCGAACAGGACGCCGCGGGGGAGTTCTTTCAAACGACATTGCGGCGCGGGAAGGACAAGGCGTTGGTAATAACATTCGACCGGTCCGTCGCTCTTGCGCAGGATTACACGGACGACACGGAACTGCTGATCAAGGCGATCGGGAAAGTGCATGCGGGCGGCAATACGGCTATGTTCGACGCCGCCTACGAGGCGATGACGAAGAAACTCGCCGGCCAGGAAGGCCGTCACGTGATCATCGTGATCAGCGACGGCGACGACAACCTCAGCGAGAAAACCCTCGATGAGACGATCGAGATGGCGCAGAAGACGGATACGGTCATTTACGCCGTCGGCACGAGTTCGCCGGAATTGTTCGGCTCGACCAAAGAGCGTGGAAACAAATACCTCAAGAGGCTGGTCGACGAAACCGGCGGAAAGTTGTTCCTGCCCACGAAAGCCGACGATCTGACGAAGTCATTCCTCGAGATCAGCGAAGAATTGCGGTCCCAGTACACGCTCGGCTACCGTTCTTCCAACAACAAACATGACGGCGCTTACCGCAAGATCCGCATCACTGCATCCAATAAACAATTCAAAGTCCGCGCCCGCGAAGGGTACTATGCTCCGCGGCCTTCCGCGAACTGACGCGAGGAGGAAAGCCGCGATGAAGGCCCTGTGCATTTCAACATTTGTCGTCCTTGTTCTGGTCACCGTCGCAGTTCCGCTATCGGCGCACCACTCATGGCCGGTGAGCTATGACCGGCTCGTGACAGTAAAGGGCACTGTAATCCAGTTCGCCTGGTCTAACCCGCATCCGATGATGACCCTTGAGGTTCAGACCACCGATGGCCGGAGGGAGAAATGGCTGATCGGCGGCCCCGCTATCAACCGCCTGGAGGCCAACGGTTGGAGCAAGACGACAGTGAAACCAGGCGACGTGATCACGGGCATCGGCTATCAGTTCGCCGACGGCGAGAAGGTCATCCGGCTCGAACGCGTGGTGCTGGCCGACGGGAAGGAACTCCGCCTCTACGGCCGCTAGTTGACCTGCGATGAGCCCTTCTTCTCTTCATCAGCCGATAACTTCGCGAATTCTGGCGATGAGTTCGGCATAGCTGAACGGCTTTTGAAGAAACGCGATGCCACACCCGGCGAATCGCGTTGCGCTGGCCTGATAAATAGACATTCCGATGATTTTCAGATGAGGATGAGCGTTCTTTAGTTGAACGGCCAATTCGGCGCCATCGGTATCGGGCAGCAGAAAGGTCGTCAGCACGAGCTCGATTTTCAACCCGAGGCGCCCACAGATTTGTAAAGCGTGCCGCCCGGTTCTGCAGATCAGCACCCGATATCCCGCGGAGCGCAGAACGCACTGCAAGAGGGCCGCAAGGTCGCGGTCCTCCACCAGAAGTATGGTTGCTCGTGCCATATTTGCAAGCGCCGATGCGGCCTGAATCGTGCCGGATTCCGTTACAGAAGTGCGTCGCAGGCGGCAGAAAAATACCAGCAGCCAAAAATAATTATTTTGGTGTTTGAACGGGCATAAAGCCGCGCTTACGAGCGTCTCCGCTTTCGCGCCGTGGTCCCGGACACGTTTCTGGAAATGAACTTGTGCGCCATGCCGAGCAGGTCCCGCAATACAGCGGGAGTGACGCGAGACAGCCGGACTAAAACTGCATTGTAGAGTTCGTAGTGGTCCGTCAGATAGTAGATGTCGGGCGCCGCCGCAAGCAGTTCATCTCGATCATCGTTATCCACACGAACGACAAGCGAATTGGGTTCGGCAGAGCGGTTGACGGCCATCCCGGCCATGAGTTTTCCATGGACCTTGAGAGCTCTGGAGCCGTAGGCGGTGCTCTCTTCGACGCCCGGTAAGGTCAGTCCGATATCCCGCACGGTGTCGAAATTGACGGTTCGTTTAGGCATTTGACGCCGTGATTATACAGATCCGAGCTCTGTTTGAATGGCTTTGAGCGCGGTTCAAATTATTTTGGATAGTTCTGGTCACATGACCGCCGTTTACAGCCAGGTTTTTGCCTTGTACCTCTCATACTTCTTGCCGAATGTGCGGGTGAGGATTCGCTCCTCCGCCCGGGCGCGAAGGATCTGAACGGGGATGAGGACGATCAGCGCCAGCAACCACAGCGGATGCTGCATATACAGAATGAGGCCCACTATAAATAACGAGCTGAATACATAGATCGGATGGCGAATGCGTGAATACAGGCCGTGAGTAACAATGGCTGTAGCCTCCGGTGCAACGGAAAACGAACGGCCCAGTTGTATCCTGGCCACGATCAGAAGCGCAAGAGCCGGCGATCCGATGACAATTCCGGCGAGCCGTAGCGCGGTCCACGGTTGATTGCCGCGAGCCGCTACCAATAAGGTTACGGCAAGCAATCCAATGACAAGCGTAGCGATGTTCAACTTCATGGTTCTGCAATAACATATACCGGCCTGGAGGCGATTACGCAAATGACGCTACTTCAAAAACTCAAGCCCAAGCCGGGTGCAGCCGCCGTGATCAATTCGCCGAAAGACCTCGCAGTCGAGTTCAAGTCGATCAAGCCATCGGTTTCGATTCCGGCCAGAGCCAAAGAGCATTTCGATTTCGTGCTGCTGTTTGCGCTCAGCTCGAAGGAACTGGAGCCTCATTGGAGGCGGATCATCCCTGCGCTCAAACAGGATGCGGTGTTCTGGGTGGCTTATCCCAAGAAGAACTCGGGCATTCCGTCGGATTTGTCGGGAATGTCCGGTCCCTGGTCGGTTTCCTGCGGGTCTGCATGGCAACCCGTCGCGTCCGCAGCGATCGATGACACGTGGACGGGTATCCGATTTAAACTTGCGCCTAATCTGGAAAACGACCGCAAGGACCGGCAGTCCGAGGAAATCTGCGATGCCGACGGAACCGTGGTGGTGGATCGAGTCAACCGCGTCGTTCGGTCCCCGAAAGATCTCGCCGCCCTACTCTCGAAGCACCCGGAAGCCCTGGCATTCTTCGACAGTCTATCGTTCACGAACCGCAAGGAATATGTGGTCTGGATCGTCGAGGCGAAGAAAAGCGAAACGCGCGCGAATCGCGTGGAAATGGCGCTGGAGAAGATGGTCTCGAACAGGAAAAACCCATCCGAGAAGTGAAACGCCGTTAATGCGCAATCGAGGACGCGTGTGTTTCAGAAGCGCAAGTATTCGCCGGTCCCGTTGGGATCAGCGAATTCAATGAGGACCTGATTGCCGACACGATCAATGTGGCGCTGTCTGTGTCATCATTATGTGAAATGGACCGAACCTTCTTGTTGATTGGAGCTGTGCTGGGTTTTCTGGGTGTGGTTTTTGGCGCCTTCGGCGCTCACGCCCTGAGAAGCCGGCTTTCGCCCGAGATGCTGGCGGTTTTCGAGACAGCTGTGCGCTATCAGATGTACCACGCATTTGCGGTACTGATCGTCGCCGCCGCCATCGGGCGTATCGGAAATGCCGGACTCCTCGTGATGGCTGGGTGGTTTTTCTTTGCGGGCGTTGTACTGTTTTCGGGAAGCCTGTACGTGCTGGCCCTTACAGGTATGGGGATGCTTGGCGCGATCACACCGATTGGTGGTCTGCTTTTCCTGATCGGCTGGGCATGCCTCGTGGTGTTCGCGCTGGCAATCTGAAACCGCGAATTCAGTTTTCGGTCGGCGTTTTCTGAACGCTGTCGATGACGAGTATTTCGAGAGGCGCTGTTTTGGCTTCAAAGGTTAATCCGGCTTTCTGCAGCGAATTCACCAGCGAAGCGTTGGAGCCGAAATCGAGCAACCGCAGCGCCTGTGGCGGCAAAACGGCGCCCTGATTGATCCCGCCGCGAATCAGTATGGCGATCCGATCTTCCGGTGTGAGTTCGAGTGTAAAGTCGTAATGTCCCTTGAGGCTGGTCGTATCGACTACCGGCCGGTCCATAAAACGCGAGAGCAGGTCCGCAAAGCGAGGCATGTCGAGTTTCTTCGCTTCGAAGGAAGTGGGGCCAAGGGTCAACGATGTTCCTTTGCCCAGGTTCATAACGGCGCCGTTTGCGTTTCCACCGGCTGCGACTTCGATGGGGCCGCCGCTTCGGTAATCGGAATCGGGGTCGGAAGGAAGCTCCGTGATCTTCAATCCCGTCTTCCCAATGCCGAGAGCATAGACCGGGAACTCTCGCGTTTCGCGGTGCATTTTCATCTGGAAACGTTCGGCGAGCAGACTCTGAAGCATCTGGGGAACCTGATCCTGTGATGCCCCGTCCGGCAGCTTTGCGGAGATGTTGAAGCGCTGGCTGCCGATCCAGTCAGGGCCGGTGATCTGATTCGTCCTTACGCGGTACGACATGGCCACAAGGTCTTTAATGGACATGGTTGAAAGCGAGACTTGCGCACCGTCGATATGGAGACCAACTCCGACCTGCTCGATCCCGCCGGAGGCAGGCTTAATCGAGGCGACCTCGAATTCCGGGCGCGCTTGTCCGAAAACAATCGCACATGAGGCAATCAAAAGAATAATGACGCGCCGCATAAGCCTACTCTAACACTGGCGGTGATTACCGCTGAGGCAAATCCCGCTCCGGCGGGCCGTCATAGCCGATGTCTTTCAGGTCGAGCGCGCGGAACGGACGCTCGCGTGTCATTTCTTCTACCGCGTGCGCGGCAAGGCCGACGACACGGGGAACGATGAAGAAAGCACGGCCATACTGCCAGGAGATGCCGAGATCAGAAATAATTCCGGAAATTACGCCGTCGATGTTGGGCGGCAGCTTCAACTCGGAAGCAATCGATTCGATAAGGGCGAGGTGCGGTCCTGCGAGCTTCCATTCTTTTGCTTTGGCTGTAAGCATCATCGTCCGCGGATCGCGATCATGCCACGGATGCCCGTAACCCGGAACGCGCTGTTTACGCGATCGATATCCGGCAACGATTTCAGCGCCGGATTTGCCGGCCGGCACGCTCTCCTGAAGCATGCGGGCACATTGTTCGATCGCGCCGCCGTGATGATCGCCCAGGGAGATGACGCCGGCGGCGACGGCGGCCTGAAGCGGCACCCCACCCGATGCAACGAACCGCGTTGCGTCGATCGACGGGGCGAGAAAGGAGTGATCCGTGCTGGAAACCATGATCATCTCGATCAGTTTGCCTTCGTGGCCCGTGGGCAGTTCGCCCTTGAACGTGAGATAGATGACATCGCCGAAGCTGCAACGCTCCATCAGGTCCTGCACACGATATCCGCGAATCAGGATTTTGTTTTTCTCGACAGCTGAAAGCGACGTATTCCAGAACGGTTTGCTCATCAATTGTTCCCCCTATTCCTCGCGATTGAGAATACACATGGTTCGAAGCTGTGATCGGTAGATCTGCCGGAGCCGAAGAAAAAACTCCTGATAGTCTTTCGACTGATAATCCGGGTAAGTCCAGGGAAAGAACTGGTAAGTGTTGTTCTTGAAGTGCATCGTGACTTCGGCAAAGATCCCGGCACCCAGATAAATTCTGTGATAAAAATTCTTAGTAGAGGCGAGGACGACCTTCGCCTGCTCGAGATAGCCGGGGTCCAGGTTGACCGGGCGTTTGACGGCGGCCAGCATCGGCGTGAGATCGGCCTCAAGCTGGTTGGTTTGCCTCTTGATTTCCGGCAATTGATCCGCTTCAATAAGCCGCTCGAACGAGAAAAACACGCGATCGATGATGTCGCCCATTTCCGCTTCGTAGTAATCGGTGAAGTCGAAGGGAATGATCTCGGACCGGTGATCGATCGGGCCATACGCGTCCGCAAGGCGGCGTTCGACGCCGGCAAGCAGCCGTTTGTGGGAGACCAGGACTCCAATGAACAGTTTCACCGGACTGAATTGACGGATCGCCCCCATAGGCAACATGAAACAACTATCACTGAAGGAAATCCAGGACAAATACGCCGCGAATGCAGCCGTTTCGCCCGCCATCCTGCGCAAGCTGCAGCGCGATCCGCGCACCGGGGCCAGGCGGTTGTACAAGGTTCTGGCGAAGCGTTATGAAGATCAGAAAAGGGAACGAAACCGTCTCGACTCGATGCTGCACTTCGAACGGTTGCTTTGGAAGGCGGGCATCCAGCGCATTGCCGGAGTCGACGAGGTCGGGATAGGACCGCTCGCGGGCCCGGTCGTGGCTGCTGCTGTGGTGTTTCCTCCAGGAGTGGAGATCGAGGGGGTTGACGATTCGAAAGCTCTGGATGAAGAAACGCGCGAGCGGCTCGATGATGAGATCCGGGGAAAGGCGTCGGCCTTTGCGATCGGCATGGTCGAAGTCGAGGAGATCGACCGGATCAATATTTATCACGCCGGCATTCGGGCGATGCAGGTGGCGCTTTCGAGTCTGCCGGTCCCGCCTCAGCACATTCTGGTCGACAGCCGGACCGTGCCCGGTTTTGCTCAGCCCCAGAACAGTTTCGATAAAGGGGACGGAATCAATTTTTCCATCGCCGCGGCGTCGATCGTGGCGAAGGTGTTTCGCGACCGCTTGATGACCGGTTTGGACTCAACCTATCCGGGATATGGATTTGCCAGTCATAAAGGCTATGCGACTCCGGAACATCAGCGGGCGATCCGCGAAATGGGCCCGTGCCCCATCCACCGCCGGTCCTTCGATTACATCCGGGAGTTGCGTGGTGAATACTGCCAGCTTTATTACAGCTTGAAGGAGCGCGGTTACGCATGCGCGTCGCGCGGGGAATTGTCGGCCTGGGAAAAGGAGATGAAGGCGGCGGACTCAAGCCTCTCTGTCAATGAGAACAAGAAGCTGCATCTTCTTGCCAGCCGGTTGTGGAAGAGGCTGTAGCGACTACTTCACGCTTTCGGCGAACGACAGATCTTCGTGCGTCACATTTCCTGACCGATCGAGAAGGATTTCTGCGCCCAGAGCCGTCTTTTCGGTTTCATTGTAGAAGCGGAAATCCATAAACAGGACCCGGTACCCGAACTCCAGCCCATCGACC
>DASXLG010000204.1 GCA_036496425.1 Terriglobia bacterium
TCTCCCAACCGTACCGCCTCAACCTTGAACTCGTCGGTATATTGTCGATTCCCAACCAACTCTCTCTTGCCCATTTCGATCTCCCGTTCATCAAGAAGTTATCAGCTTTTTGATGTACGTCAAACCAGGGCAAGGTCACCCGTCGGGTGCCCCGGACAGCCGGATGCCTCGCATTGGCGGCAGCTGGAGCGTCACGAGCGTTCCGCCGTCAATCGTGAACACCGACTGTAACACGGTAGGCGCGGTCGTCTCTTTTGTACTGCATGCCACCTTTGACGGGCCGCGCTTACCGCTAAGAACCGTTTGGCAACATCCCTTCAGTCCGCATTCGCTTTGATGTAGCTCTTATCCGTCGAATAAACATCGGTCTTTCTATTCCTGCAGTAAAGCAAAGGTCCAGACCGATCCGCCCGTGGGCACGATGCCGGCGCCATAGCGGATGGCAAGAATGCCGCCGAGCCCTGACGCAATGGTGACATATTGCCGGCCTTTGTGGGTGTAGGTGATGGCGGTGGAGTTCACGCCTGAACTTGTTTTGAACTGCCACAACGTCTTGCAGGTGTCGGCGTCGAGGGCGAGGAATTCGCCGGTTGTTTTACCTGTAAAGACGAGCCCGCCGCCTGTCGCCAGCATGCCGGCCGAGTTTGGCAGATCGGTCAATGGGATGTCCCAGCGTTTTTCCCCAGTCAACGGATTCATCGCCACGAAGTGGCCGACAACTTCGCCGGGTTTTACTGTCGGAATGGTCGAATCCACGCCGGTGGATGTTCCGCCAAGCGGAACCTGTTTCGGCGGCGCCAGCTTTTGGATTCGCGCCACATCCCAGGTGCTTGCGTAGACCAGTCCCGAATTCGGATCGAAGGCGATGGGGACCGCATTGGTTCCGCGAGAGGGCCAGATTTCGACTTCTTCTCCCGCGGCGAATCGTTTTTGGACGTCGGTTAAAACGGGGCGGCCCGTAGTCAGATCGATACGCGTGGCCCAGTTCACTTTGACGTAGGGATTGGCCGCGATCAGCTTGCAGTTGGTGCGGTCGAGAACATAAAGGAACCCGTTCTTGTTGGGCTGAATCATGACCTTGCGGAGTCTTCCACCGATTTGAATATCGGCAAGAACGTTTTCATCGGTCGCATCGACGTCGTAGACGTCATTGGGTGTGTACTGAAAGTAGCAGGCAACCTCGCCGGTTTTCGGGCGGATGGCGAGGACACTGTTGGTGAACAGACTGTCGAGGCTTTCGCGGGGCCGGGTATCGTAGGGTTCTGCGTTTCCTGTGCCCCAGTAGACGAGGTCGAGCTCCGGATCGTACGATCCGGACCGCCAGGTGGGGCCTCCGCCGTATTTCCAGGCATCGCTGTTTTTGGGCCAGGTCTCGGAGCCGGGCTCCCCGGGCGCGGGAATCGTGTACTGGCGCCATAACTTTTTGCCGGTATCCGGATCCCAGCCATCGAGAAAACCCCGCGTGGTGGACTCGCCGCCCGAAACTCCGGAAATTACGACGCCGTTCGCAACGATCGGTCCGCCGGTGGAATAGTAGCCTTCTTTCGCCTCGGCGAATTTCTGGTTCCAGAGCTCGGTTCCGGACTTCATGTCGAGAGCGAGCAGGTGATTGTCGATGGTCACCCGGAAGAGCTTGCCGTTGTAGATCGTCGCGCCGCCGCGATTGAAAGGAGCGCGCGTCACGCCGGACTCGATTTCCACCGGAGTCCGCCAGAGCTGTTTTCCGGTTTCGACGTCGATCGCGAATGTCCACTTGCCGTTGACCACGTACATCACGCCGTTGTAAATGGTCGGCTGTCCGAGTTCGCCCTGATCGTTCATCACGCTCGTGCTCCAGACCGGCACGAGACGCTTCACGTTGCTTTTGTTGATCTGCTTCAGCGGGCTGTAGCTCTTTCGATCGTAGCCCATGCTGTGCGTGAGGACGTTCTCGGCATTCTTGCCACCGTTGATCAGCTCCTGCATCGTTTGGGTAAGCAGGGGAGCGGCGGAGAAAGCAGATAGAACGGCACAGAGCCAGAGTGTTTTCATGTGCGTAGGTTAGTACGAGCGGACGAGGGGCGGAAGAAGTTTTCGGCTTGCTTTCAACACTCCATGTAAGCGTTAGCTGGAAGTGCCAGGGGACTATAATCTTCACCTGGCATGCCGAACATCTCACTCGTTGTCATTGCAGACCCGTCATCTCCGTATCTCGGTCCGCTTTCCCGGATGCCGGCAGACCTCCAGCTCACCGTCACCGACAATCTGGAACAGCTGAAGACCATAATCCCCACGGCCGACGCGATCTTGTATGCCAGCTTTTCGCCGGCGCTGGTGCAGATTCTACCCATGGCGAATCGTGTGCGCTGGATCCACGTACTGTGGACCGGAGTCGACGCGCTGCTCACGCCGGACATGCTGAACCATCCTGCGGTGCTGACCAATGGGCGAGGCGTGTTCAGCAAGCCATTGGCGGATTGGGTTGCCGCCGTCATGCTTTTCTTCGCGTTCGACTTCCGCCGCGTGATTCGACAGCAGGAAGCGCGGCTCTGGGAGCCATTCATCAGCAACGGGATTGAAGGGCGCACGCTGGGTATCGTGGGTTACGGCTCCATCGGACGGGCTGTCGCCGCCCGGATCCGCCCATTCGGAGTGAAGATCGCTGCGTTGCGCCGCCGGCCCGAATTATTCCAGGGCGATTCATTGGTCGATCGGGGGTACGGCCCGGGCCAGTTGAAAGAATTGATGGCCGCCAGCGACTACGTCGTACTGGTTACGCCCCTGACGGCGGAAACGCGGAATATGGTGGGTAGCGCGGAGATTGCTGTAATGAAACCGGACGCGGTCTTCATCAATATCGGCCGCGGGCCTGTCCTCGACGAGGGCGCGTTGATCGAGGCGCTGGAAAGCCAGCGCATTCGCGGCGCCGCGCTCGATGTATTCCAAGCCGAACCCTTACCGCAGGATCATCCGTTCTGGCGCATGCCCAACGTGTTCCTTTCTCCGCATTGCGCGGACCGGGTTGCCGGCTTCCTGGAACCCGCCTTCGACTGTTTTTTCGAGAACCTCGACCGCT